>USSL01000069.1 GCA_900557175.1 uncultured Eubacteriales bacterium | reverse complement strand
AAACGCCGGGCAGCTATGGAGCTGCAAAATCAATTGAAATACCGCGGCAGAATGAAACAGCGAAGCCAGAAAGCACGCCTGCACCAAAACCGGTTCAGCCGCAGCCATCATCGGCAGCATCATCAACAGCGTCAGCAGCATCAACAGTATCTGAAGCATCTGCGGCGCCGAAAGCTGCGGTGATGCAGTCTGCAATTCCTGAAAAATCTGTCACATCAAGCCAGATTTCTCTTTTTGAGACGCCGCTGCTTTCTAAAGCAGCGCGGCCGTCCCATAAGCTGATCGGGCAGGTGTTTGATACATACTGGATTGTGGAATATGACGGCAAATTATTTATTATCGACCAGCACGCCGCCCACGAAAAAGTTCTCTATGAAAAAATATTTGCCCGCTATAAGGAAAATAGGCCATCATCCCAGATTTTACAACCGCCGATGATTTTATCATTATCTATGAAGGAAGCCGTTGCTGTCAAAGAGCATATGGAAAGCTTCACATCCCTCGGTTTTGAAATCGAACCTTTCGGCGGCAATGAATATGCTGTCAGGGCAGTGCCGATGGAACTTTACGGCTTTGACGCCAAGGATATCATGATTGAAATGATCGACCAGCTGACATCTGAAACCGGACGTTTCAATGATGATATGATTGCAGACAGACTGGCAACGACGGCATGTAAAGCGGCTGTCAAAGGAAATCAGAAGCTTTCATTAAAAGAGGCTGACGCGCTGATCGAGCTTCTTTTGCAGGCTGAAAATCCTTATACGTGCCCTCACGGCCGCCCGACAATTATCGCAATGAGCAAATACGAACTTGAAAAGAAATTTAAACGTATTCAATAACGGATGGAGGAACCTATGGAAAGTGCCAAAAAGCCTTTAATTATACTGACAGGGTCGACAGCCGTCGGCAAAACAGAGCTGTCCATCGGTCTTGCAAAGGCCGTCGGCGGTGAAATTATATCTGCCGATTCCATGCAGGTTTATAAATATATGGATATCGGTACAGCCAAAATTACAAAAAATGAAATGTCGGGTGTTCCCCACTTTCTCGTGGACGAACTTATGCCTGACGAAGAATTTAACGTCGTTATTTTTCAGAAAAAGGCAAAAGCCTATATGGAAGAAATTTATAACCGCGGCCATATTCCGATTTTAGTCGGCGGCACAGGCTTTTATATCCAATCTGTGCTCTATGACATTGATTTTGAATCAGAAGATGACGATATGAGCTACCGGCGCGACCTTGAAGCGAAAGCAGCAAATCCGGGCGGTGCCAAAATGCTTCATGAAATGCTTTTGGCTGTTGATGCACAGGCTGCTGCCGAAATACATGAAAATAACGTCAAAAAAGTCATTCGTGCCCTTGAATTTTATCACAAAACCGGGCAGAAAATATCAGAGCACAATAAAACTCAAAGAGAGAAGCAGTCACCTTATAATTTCATGTATTTTGTTCTTGAGCATGACAGACAGATCCTTTATGAGCGTATTGAAAAGCGTATCGACAAGATGCTCCATGCCGGTCTTATTGATGAAGTCCGTCAGCTTCTGTCAATGGGTTATACAAAATCCCTCGTTTCCATGCAGGGACTCGGTTATAAAGAAATTATCGACTATTTGGACGGTAAAACAACACTTGAAGAAGCTGTCTATATTCTTAAAAGAGATACAAGACATTTTGCCAAACGGCAGATGACATGGTTCCGCCGTGAAAAATGTGTATGCCATGTCGAAAAGCAAAATTTTTCGGATGAAAATGAAATTTTAAAATATATGCTTGAACAATTAAAAGAAGTTCATATTATAGCATAAAATTGGAGGAAATATTATGGATTTGGAAAATTATTATGAAAGTCTCGGCGTAAAGCGGGAAGTTTTTGAATACTGCAAAAATGTCGAGGACGGTCTTAAATCACGCTTTGAGGCCATTGATAAAATCGCCGAATTAAATCAGCTTAAAGTCATCAAAGCAATGCAGGACAATCACGTCAGCGATTACCATTTTAACAGCGGCACAGGCTACGGTTATAATGATGACGGCCGTGATGCCCTTGAAAAAGTTTATGCCGATATATTTCACACAGAAGATGCTCTTGTACGTCCACATATCACATGCGGAACCCACGCCTTAAGCACAGCGCTTTCAGGCAACCTGCGTCCGGGCGACGAGCTTTTATCCCCTGTCGGAAAGCCTTATGATACATTAGAGGAAGTCATCGGTATCCGTCCCTCAACAGGCTCACTGGCAGAATACGGCGTCACCTACAGACAGGTCGATTTGCTGCCGGACGGAAGCTTTGACTACGAAAATATAAAAAAAGCCATCAACGATAAAACAAAACTTGTCACAATCCAGCGTTCGAAAGGCTATCAGACACGACCGACGCTTTCTGTCGCAAAAATCGGAGAGCTGATTGCCTTTATTAAGTCTGTCAAACCGGATGTTATATGTATGGTTGATAACTGCTACGGTGAATTTGTAGAAACAATTGAGCCGACAGACGTGGGCGCAGATATGTGCGTCGGTTCCCTTATCAAAAATCCGGGCGGCGGTCTTGCACCAATCGGCGGCTATATCGTCGGCAAAAAAGAATGCATTGAAAGAGCAGCCTGCCGTCTGACAACACCGGGGCTTGGCAAGGAAGTCGGTGCAAGTCTCGGCGTCAACAGAAGCTTTTTCCAGGGATTATTCCTTGCGCCTCAGGTTGTTTCCGGCGCCGTTAAAGGCGCAGTTTTTGCCGCCAATATTTACGAGCGTCTCGGTTTTAGCGTTGTTCCTGACGGAAACGAAAGCCGCCATGATATTATCCAGGCCGTTGTCTTAGGCTCGGCTGAGGGCGTCATTGAATTTTGTAAAGGCATTCAGGCTGCGGCACCTGTCGATGCCCATGTCACACCGGAGCCTTGGGCTATGCCGGGCTATGACAGTGAAGTTATTATGGCTGCCGGTGCTTTTATTCAGGGCTCATCGATTGAACTTTCCGCCGATGCACCAATTAAGCCGCCTTATTCCGTTTACTTTCAGGGCGGTATTACATGGTATCACTCAAAGCTTGGTATTATTATGTCACTTGAAAAGCTTTATGAGGCCGGTCTTGTGACACTTTAAAATTGTCGAATCGTGTCGATATTTTCAAATCTATTTCAGTATACAAGCTGCTTCTCCTGTGCTAAAATAAAGATGTGCGCAGGAGAAGTTTTTACAGTCATGGCTCTTACCGAAAGGAGTCATGTATGACAATCAATTCTAAATTACCAATCAAAAGTATGCCCGTATCCGAGCGTCCTTACGAAAAGTGCCAGCAGCTCGGCGTAAAAGCACTGTCAGATGCAGAACTTCTGGCCGTTATCATCAAAACCGGAACAAAAAATCTGCGAAGTACCGACCTCGCCTTCAATGTTTTATCCCTCTGCGAGAAAAAAGGCGGAATTTTTGGTCTATGTCATTTATCAATCTCCGATTTAGAAACAATCAAAGGTATCGGCACTGTAAAAGCCATTCAACTTTTGTGTGCTGCGGAACTTGCCGTCCGTATTTCCTCATCCGCTGCCAAAGACCGTCTATGCTTTAATCGTCCCGATACAATCGCCGATTATTATATGGAACAGATGCGCCATTATACGCAGGAACATCTGATGCTTATGATGTTCGACACAAAAAACAGGCTCATCAAAGACAGCCTCATTTTCAAGGGCACTGTCAATACATCTGTCATTCATCCGCGGGAAATTTTTATTGAGGCGCTAAAGTGCGAAGCCGTCAGCATTGTTCTTATCCATAATCATCCAAGCGGCGATCCGACACCGAGCAGAGAAGATATCGCAGTCACAAAATCCATACATAAGGCCGGCAGCTATATTGGTATCCGGCTTTTGGATCATTTAATTATCGGAGATCAAAAGTACGAATCCTTATATCGTTTCATTCATGAGGACTGATTAAGCCGGCACTGCCGGAATGGATGCAGGAGAGAAGCTTTGATATTTTCATCATTATTCATCATTAATCGAATAAATTTGCAGGCTTAATTGACATTTTTTGCAAAATATTATATGATGTTAAAAGCTTTCTTTGTTTATTCGACCGTTTCATTAATCATTGGAGGTAAATCCCTATGGGTGAAGTATTCGTTATTACATCCGGAAAAGGCGGTGTCGGGAAAACGACCACATCGGCAAATATTGGCGCCGGTCTTGCGAAGCTGGACAAGAAAGTGATTCTTATCGATACAGATATCGGTCTTAGAAACCTTGATGTTGTTATGGGACTTGAAAACCGCATTGTCTATCATTTAGTCGATGTGATTGAGGGAAGATGCAGGCTTAAGCAGGCATTAATTCATGACCAGCGTTTCCCGAATCTTTATCTGCTGCCATCCGCGCAGACAAAAGATAAAACTGCCGTAACACCAATGCAGATGAAAAAGCTTACAATGCAGCTAAAAGAAGACTATGATTATGTTCTTCTTGACTGTCCTGCCGGCATAGAGCAGGGATTTTTAAATGCCATTGCCGGTGCTGATAAAGCCATCGTCGTCACGACACCGGAGATTTCCGCTATCCGTGATGCCGACAGAGTTTCCGGTCTTTTGGCTTATCATGGCATTGATAATGTCTATATGATTGTCAACAGACTGAGGTATGACTTAATCCGCCGCGGTGATATGATGTCCGTCGAGGATGTTGTCGATATTCTCGGACTTTCGCTGCTTGGCTTTGTCCCGGATGATGAGCAGGTCGTTATCGCAACCAACCACGGTGAGCCGGTCATTGGTATGAAGTCTCCGGCCGGACAGGCCTATGCCGACATATGTCTCCGCATTACAGGACGTCAGATTCCATTAACCCCTGCTAAATTAAACCGAGGCCTTTTTCATCAGCTTGGCCGTCTTCTTAAAATCAGTTAAGGAGGCCGGCGATGATATTTTCCCGTTTATTTAAAAAAAAATCCGGCAATGTCGCCAAAGAGCGTCTTGCTGCCGTCTTAATTTCGGACAGAGCGCGCTGCGCTCCGGATACACTTGCAAACATTCAGTGTGATATTTCCCACGCACTCGAAAAATATATGGAAATTAATCTAAATGCCATAGATTTTAAGATTGTTTCAAAAGAAAAAGAAGTCCCTGTTTTAGTTGTTTACATCCCTTTTAAGGAGATTCTTGAGGAACCGACAAAGCAGCATCAAAATTTGTAAGGCCCATACTTATTGCCGGTGAGTCATATAAATAATTTTTTCGTTAATTATTTATAAATATATTGCAAAACCTCCCAAGATTTTGTATATTATTAATATAGCATTTTTGCAAGAATTATGGGGTAGGTTTATACTAAAAATTTGTTTTACAACAAAACAGGAGGTAGATCATTATGAATATTGGCTTAATTGCACATGACAACAAGAAAAAACTCATGCAGAATTTCTGCATTGCCTACAGAGGTATACTTTCAAAAAACGAACTCTATGCCACAGGAACAACCGGACGTCTTATTGAAGAAGTCACTAACTTAAATATCCACAAGTTTCTCGCAGGACATCTCGGCGGTGAGCAGCAGCTTTCCGCGCAGATAGAGCATAATACGATCGACCTTGTCATCTTCCTGCGTGATCCGATTAATTCCAAATCCCACGAACCGAACGTTCACGAAATTGTCCGCCTTTGTGACTTGCACAACATTCCTATCGCAACAAATCTCGCAACTGCGGAGCTCTTAATTAAGGCACTCGACAGAGGGGATCTTGAATGGCGTGAATTTTACAAGTAATCAAGTATTTTAGAAAAAGAAAGAAAAGAGCATGAAAAAGAAAATTGTACTTACAGTCTGCACGGCTGCCATATTATTAACCGGCTGCCGTGCAGATTCTGCGATGTTAATTGAATATTCGGATTTGAACATCCTTAAAAGCTCGGATATTCTTGATCTGACAGCAGCCGAAACAATCACTCCATATTCCGACGGTATCGCTGTCATTACTTCTGACATTTTAAACGACACAGAACCTGCAGCACCTGTTGAATCCGAAACAACTCAGACAGAAAGTGAGACACAGGCAGCACAGGTACCTCAGACAGAAACCGGCGACACAGCCGATGCGTCAAATGATCCGGCAGCTTCAATGCCATCAGACACCGAGCCTTCAAGTGCATTGCCGGGACTTTTAGTCTGTACAACGACTAATGAGGTTCTCTACAATAATCTTCCGTACAAGGAGGTGGCACCTGCCAGCCTCACAAAGCTTATGACAGCGCTTATTGTTCTTGAGCACGGAAATATGGATGATGTTGTCACACTGACCTCTGAAATGAACGCAGACATGATTCCGGGAGCGCAGGTATGCGGCTTTGTGCCCGGCGATTCTGTCACAGTCAAAGAGCTTTTATACAGTATGCTCGTTTATTCAGGAAATGACGCCGCTAATGCGCTTGCCATTCATGTAGGCGGCAGCGTCTCTGACTTTGTCGCAATGATGAATGCAGAAGCCAACCGGATCGGCGCTGTCAACACGCATTTTTCAAATCCGAGCGGGCTGGACATTGACAATCATTACTCAAGTGCTTATGATTTATATCTTATATTTAATGAATGTCTTAAATACGATGACTTTAAAAGTGCTGTCTGCCAGCCAAGCTATACAAACCATTACACAGCAGCCTCCGGCAATACAGCATCCGTCACTTACACTTCAACAAACCTGTATATGAACGGAACGTATTCAAGCCCGGAAGGAATGACAGTCTATGGCGGCAAAACAGGGACAACCGCTGCCGCAGGCGCCTGCCTTATTGCTTATACAGCTGATACCGCAGGCAACACATATATCGCTGTTTCCCTCGGCAACAACGGCAAACCGGAATTGTATTCGCAAATGAATAAAATATTAGCAAAATATCAGAAATAGTCATTGAATTTTAGGATAATTTATAATATAATTAGTATATCAATTTGAATTCTATTTTTAGAAAATATATGCAACATTAGGAGGAGAGTACAATGATACAAATTATTTCAGGTGTAAAGGGTAAAGGTAAAACAAAATTTCTTATTCAGAAGGTCAATGATGCTGTAAAGACAGCGACAGGTAACATCGTTTACCTTGACAAAAACAACAAGCATATGTATGAACTCAGCAACAAAATCCGTTTAATCAACGTCAAGGATTTTCCAATTGACAACTACGACAGCTTTTTAGGTTTCATCTGCGGACTTATTTCCCAGGATCATGACCTTCAGGCTATGTATCTCGACAGCTTTTTAAACATTGCATGTGTTTCAGATGAGTATATCGGCTATGTACTGACACAGCTTGATAAGATTTCCAAGACATTTGAGACAGATTTTGTATTAAGTATCTCCGAAGACGCACAGAACCTTCCTGAGGAATTCAGAGAAAACATTATCATTTCACTGTAATCACATTGATAACATCATTTTATTACATTTTAGGCGGATATCACAAAGCTGGTATCCGCCTTTTAACATCCACAGATTTCCGTTTTCTTATTCCTCGTCTGTTTTGAGTTTCCAAAAAAGCACAAGGGAATATACAGCTGCAAGTCCGACGATTGCAAAAATAATTCTTGATATCATCGAAGCCGTCCCAAAGCAGTACGTAATGAGATTAAAATTAAAAAATCCTACAAGGCCCCAATTAATACCGCCAATAATAATCAGTATCAAAGCAGCCACATCTAACCAGTTTCTTTTCATATTTTATGACCTCCTGTCAGCTCTGATAGAAATATTATCTGCCGTTTTTCTCATCCTATACTTCCATATTTTTCTTTAATTTTATACGAAATACTTAAAATTGTCGTTTAGGGGTTTAAATTAATGCAAAAAAAGTATATAATAAACTTTGATTTTGAATCATGTATTCAATGGAGGTTATTTTTGAGTCATTCATTTTATTATAAATATTCCGATTACTTAAAAGCTAAATATAAAGAAAAGGTTTATAAACTGCCTGGTGTTGTATCATAAAAGTTGACACCCTATTCTCAAGGATTTTGATATATAATC
>USSL01000068.1 GCA_900557175.1 uncultured Eubacteriales bacterium | reverse complement strand
ATCAGCGCAGGGGCGGCCTATCATTTTGCAGTGACGATAGCAAGTATTTCGTGATGAGCGCTGCGCTAGTGACGGCACAGAGCCGTGTTTGAGCGAAGCGAGTTTTGGCGAATGCCGTCCATAAGCGCGCGGCGCTCATAGAAAGGCGCTGCGTGTCACTAGAAATGATATGGCGCCCCATGCGCGTAAAATAATGGCAACAAAGTTTCCAATATGCTGTGTCGGCAACCCTTTATTTCATGAGTATTTTATCAAGGTTTCATGCCTACGCCGCCCTGGATAAAGAGGGTGTCGCCGGTGATATATTTTGCGTCGTAGCTTGATAAGAAGACGCAGACTTTGCCGATATCTTTTTGAGCGTCACCGTATCTGCCGAGTGGTATGGCATCAAGATTTTTCTTGAACATTTCAGGGTTTTCCTGTCCCCGCTGCGCCAGTTTATCTGTCATGACGAGCGGCAGGACAACGTTGACATTGATATCGTAGATACCCCATTCATTAGCGGCAACTCTGGAAAGACCGCGGATGCCTTCTTTGGCCGCGGCGTATGAGCTCTGTCCCGGTTTCCCTGAAATGCCGGCGCCGGACGCAAAGTTGATGACAGAGCCTTTTGTTTCCTTTAAATAAGGAAAGGCATGTTTCATATAGAAAAAAGTTGCGTACAGACCGGAGTAGATGGCTTTGTCAAAATCCGCTTCCGTGTGCTCGACGAGCGTCAAACCGGATGCGGATGTCTGGGCGCTGTTAATGAGTACGTTGAGTTTTCCGAAATGAGCAATGCCCTTTTCGATGGCGCCTTCGTCGGCAAAAGCTCTCGCGACACCTCTTGCGATACCGCCGCCACCGCCTGTTAATAAAACAACTCTGCCTTCCATTCTTCGTAAATGCTGCATAAAAAATCCTCCTCCCAAGATAATAAAGATAAGAAATTATTATCTTTATAATAAATTTGTATCATGAATGTGAGTTGATTATAACAAACGGAAAATATGTTGTCAATAACTAAAAGATATCATGATATTTTGTTAACAATAGATAAAAACGTTGAATATACAGAACTTAATGCAAAATATGTATAAAAAACATATACAAAATTTTTGAAAAAAGCTGGTTTTTATAAAAGGAATGAGGAATTTTTAACAGCATTTGTATAAAGTACATACTTGAAGGATTAAATATTAGTAAACTTTGGCTTTGAAAAAATTAAAGTTATCAAAAACTTTAAATAAAATATAAAATTCAAGTAAAAATGTGTTTATTTAAAGTTAAAGTGGTGATAATATCAAATCATAAAGAAAGTAATATATTCAATATTTCTAAAAACAAGTGATGAATTCGCGGAAAGGAGTATGAATGGCACAAGAATATACAAACACGGTACGTACGTGTCAACAGTTGTTACTTGAATTTAATAACTTGAATTTTAAGGATGATTCCAGTAAAATCCATTTTTCGGGTGTAGATTCAGGAAAAGATGTCTATAATATTACAGCGCCATTTGTAAGCGGCGGCAAGCGTTATATTGGCGGACGCGTTGAATCAAGAGACAGCGAGCAGTCACAGGTGTTCTTTTTTGAACAGTCGGGTGATGCGTGGGCGGCGGATGCCCGGATAAAACCGTTAAATCTTCAGGATCCGTTTATCGCACATATTAACGGTGTGCTTGTTGTCGGCGGTGTTGAGATTTTTGATGATGAGGAAAATCCGGGACAGCTAAATTACAGAACGATTTTTTATAAGGGCAGTGACTTAAGTCAGCTTGAACGTTTTGCGAAAGGGCCGGACAGAATGAAGGATATACGGCTGGGACAGCTTTCTGACGGAAGGATTTTAGTGATGACACGCCCTCAGGGAACTATCGGCGGCCGGGGCAAGGTCGGTTATATCATTATCAAGTCGCTGGAAGAACTTGACACAGAGCATATCAATAGGGCGACAATTCTTGAAAATCAGTTTGTTCCGGAGGAATGGGGCGGCTGCAACGAGCTGCATATGTTAGCCAATGGTAAGGTCGGTATTTTATCGCATATTGCAAAATATGATGAAGACGGCAATCGCCATTACTATGCGTCATGTTTTTGCTTTAATCCGGAAACGGGTGATTATTCGCCGATGAAGCTGATTGCTGTCCGTGCAAATTTTGCGGATGGCCCAAGTAAACGTCCGGATCTTGCCGATGTTATTTTTTCAGGCGGGCTTGTCCGTCTTGAAAATGGAAAGGCACAGCTTTACTGCGGTGCGGGAGATGCCGAAGGTCATACAATAACGATTGATGATCCGTTTAAAGAATGGGAAAGATAAGGCATAGGCCTTGCAATATATTTATTTTAAGGAGGAGACTATAATGAACTTTAAGAAAACAACAGCACTTTTTCTTGCAGCAGCAATGACAGCGACAGCGCTTACAGCCTGCGGCGGAAGCGACACAAACGGAGGCAGCGCAGATAACGGCAGTGCGGGCGGCACAATTACCGTTGATTTTTGGACAGCGCCTCAGCAGGTACAGTATAATTTTTGGGAGACGAAGGCGAAGGCATTTAACGAGACAAAAACAGAAGTGAACGGACAGGTTGTTGAGGTTAAGGTACAGCAGATGCCTGAGTCACCGTCATCTGAGGCCGGTATTCAGAATGCGATTGCCACAGGCACAGCGCCGGCTGTTTCTGAAAATATTAACAGAGGTTTTGCGGCAACACTGGCGGCTTCTGATGTTGTTTATGACTTATCTGCAGAAGAATGGTTTAATGATGTTGTGGATGCAAGACAGATGGGCGATACAATGGCAAACTGGGCAATTGACGGAAAACAGTATGTACTTCCGGTTTATGTAAACCCGATGGTTTGGCAGTGGAATGTTCCTGCACTTAAAGCTTTAGGCTACGATAAAGCGCCGGAAACAATTGCGGAATTTACAGAAGTGATGAAAGCTTTCAGTGAAAAGAAGGACGCTCTTGCTGAAATCGGTGTGACACATTCATTCTATAGACCGTCATTAACACGTCCGGATCAGTATTGGGACAGATGGTATGATTTCATGATGCCATATGATGCAATTTCACAGGGTAAGTCAATTGTTGAAGGCACAAAGCTGACAATGGATAAAGACAGCGCTGTAAAGGCAATGGAAGTCATCGGTACATTTGGAAATACAATCCAGCAGGGTGAGTTATCAAGTGTCTGGATTGAGGAAAAACCTTCAGTGCTTGTGACAATTAATGCACCATGGGAAATTTCACTTTATAAGGAAAACAATAAGGTTTACGGCGAGGATTATGTTTACGGACCTGCTTTTGTAGAAAATGAAGGCGATGCACCATATAACTTCGGCGATTCAAAAGGTCTTACATTCTACAAAACAGAAAATATTTCAGAAGATGAACATGCCGGTGCTGTAGAGTTTGTTAAATGGGTATATAACAAAGATAATTCTGCACAGACAGACCTTGACTGGCTTAATGCGACAACAATGCTTCCTGTAAGAGGCGACTTAAATGAAAACGAAGCATTTAAGGCAGTGATGGAAGAATATCCTGAATTATCAGCACTTGCACAGTGGGTACCGTACTCAATGCCGGGACTTGCAACAGATAAAGATGCTGATATCTGGACAGCTTTTACAGAAACAGCAATGGCTCCGTATATGAATGACGTTGCAAATGCAGAGGCTGGCAATGCACCGGATGCAACAGCTTATGTTGAGGCAGCAATGGAAGCAATGAAATCAGCAGGCGGGCTTGAATAAGCTTTATGTGAGCAGGCCGCACAATCCGTGAGCGGTTGTGCGGCCGTTTGTTATAAGGAGAGTCGGAGAAAATGAAGAAAAAGTTAAATTCAAACAGAAAAAGAGGTGTGATTGGCTGGATACTTAATGCACCTTATCTTGTGTATTCGCTTATATTCTTTTTGATTCCTTTAATTTGGGCGCTTTGGCTGTCAGTGATGGACTGGAATCTTATGTCGAAGGATAAAACCTTTGTCGGACTAAAAAATTTTACGGCGCTGTTTACGGACAAGAAGGTTCAGGCGGCGTTTGTTAATTCCTATAAATATCTTGTGCCGATTGTCATTTTATGTTTTATCGGCGGTCTTGTCATTGCACTTTTAGTATCAAAGCTTCCGGATAAAATCAAAGGTGTTGTGGCTGTACTGTTTTTTATTCCGTATCTGACATCCGGTGTGGCAACATCGGTTGTTGTGAAATATTTCTTTAACTATAACTCAGTATTTAATACATTTTTAAGAGAACATTTTAATTTGAATATTAATTGGCTGACCGATGAACGGTTTGCCTTTGCAATTATGGTTGGTATCGTCGTATGGAAAATGTCCGGTTATTATGCATTGTTTATTTTATCGGGCATCGAGAGTATCAGCAGTGAAGTGAATGAAGCCTGCGCCCTTGACGGTTCCCACGGTTTTCATAAATTAATTCATGTCACATTGCCGATGATTATGCCGACGCTGACGACCGTTATTGTGCTTGCGACGGGACTTGCTTTTGGTATTTTTACAGAGCCGTTCCTTTTAACAGGCGGTGGCCCGAATCTTTCGACAACATCATGGCAGCTTGAAATTTACAACACATCGTTTACAAGATTCCAGTCAGGCTATGGTGCGGCGATGGCAATTGCCAGTGCGGTACAGATTTTCATTACACTGAGAATTATTAACTTCGCGACAGACAAGCTGAACCGGAAATTCGGTTATTAAAAGGAGGGCTTTTGTATGAGAAAGAAAATCAGCGTAAAAACAGTGATTATTACAATCATTACATTAATCCTGCTGGCAATTTCACTGTTTCCGTTTTATTACATGGTTGTGCAGTCGTTTACGTCGTGGGATATGGTTGATAAGGTTTTAGTACCTTCGGGTTTTACATTAAGAAGCTATGAATATCTGATTGGCAGAGGCGGATCTACAAACTCGATGATGTGGGTGAAAGCACTTTGGAATTCTTTTGTTGTTGCGTTCCCGACAGCGGTGATTTCTGTGATTGTCGGTCTTGCGATCGGATATTCGGTGTCAAAGCTGAAGTTTAAGGGCGAGAAAATGATTATGAATACGCTTTTATTTCAGATGTTTTTCCCGACAATTATTTTGCTTGTGCCGAGATATATGATTGCAAAGCCGATGGCAAACAGCTATGCGGGCATGATTATTCCGCTCTGTATTTCAATATGGGCAATTTTTATGTACATTAACTATTTTAAAACGATACCGGATGATGTTTTCGAGGCAGCAAGAATTGACGGCGCCGGCGATTTCAAAATTATAGCAAAAATAGCATTTCCTGTCACAAAGTCGGTGACAACGATTGTATTTTTATCAATCTTTATGCAGCGCTGGAGTGAACTTATGTGGGATATGCTTATTGCGCCGGATATTCAGATGCAGACATTAAACGTGCTTATTTCAACACAGTTTAAGCCGATGGGCGCTTTCCCTGGACCAATGTATGCGGCATCTGTTATTTTGACACTGCCGATTATCATTCTGTTCTTATGCTTCTCGAAGTACTTTAAAGAAGGTATCAGTTTTATGCTTAAATAAGGAGATATACAATGAATATAAATAGATGTGAATATAACCCTCTGATTGTGCCGGCAGATGTTGTGCCGAGCCGCGATGACTTTAAGGTGGACGGCGTATTTAACTGCGGCGTTGCCGAATATAATGGTGAAATCCTGCTTTTATGCCGTGTTGCGGAATCTGTAAAATGCGATAATCCTGATGAAGTGAAGATTCCTATTGTTGTATGCAAGGACGGTGAGGATGTTCTCGATGTCATTACTTATGTAAAATCAGAGCATCCTGAGCTTGATTTTTCGGATTCACGTCATGTGCTTAAGGCTGACAATAAGGGCAAAAAATCAATTAACCTGACATCGCTTTCTCATTTGAGACTGGCGAGAAGTAAGGACGGCATTCATTTTGAAATTGAAGATAAGCCGGCGATTTTCCCGATTGCAGAGGAAGAAAGCTGGGGCATGGAGGATCCGCGAATTACAAAAATCGGGGATACATACTATATTAACTATACTTCAGTGACGAAAAACGGTCCGGCAACATCACTTATAAGTACAAAAGATTTTGAAAGCTATACGCGCCACGGCATTATTTTTGCGCCGGAAAATAAAGATGTGACCATCTTCCCGGAAAAAATCGACGGCATGTATATTGCTTTTAACCGTCCGGTGCCGTCCGGCATCGGCAATCCTGAAATGTGGCTTGCAAAATCTCCGGATTTGGTTCACTGGGGCGAGCAGAAGCATTTCTGCGGTATTTCTGACAGCGATGAGGACAGATGGGACAACGGCCGTATCGGCGGCGGCGCAGTACCGTTTATGACTGAAAAAGGCTGGGTAAAAATTTACCACGCAGCCGATAAAAATGACCGTTACTGCCTGGGCGCTTTCCTTCTTGATAAGGACGATCCGTCAAAGGTCATTGCAAAGACAAAAGAACCGATTTTACAGCCGGAAGCGGATTATGAGAAAGAGGGCTTTTTCGGAAATGTTGTCTTTACGTGCGGCTGTCTTGTTAAAGACGATACAGTGATGATTTATTACGGTGCGGCCGATGATAAAATATGCCGCGCGGATATCGGGCTTGATGAAATATTTAAGGCAATGGGATTATAATGGAAAGATTTGATTTAAACGGCACATGGCAAATGTATGAAAGCGGCGGCAGTCAAAAACTGTCTGCCGCTGTGCCGGGTTCAGTGCTCTCGGTGCTTTTAGCCCATCAGGAGATACCGGATCCTTATGACAGGACAAATGAATATGAAGTCAGAGAACGGCTTCGCGGCAACTATACGTTTGAGCGGACGTTTGAGCTGTCGGAGAACTGGTGCGACAGACCTTTTGGCGGCAGGACAGAGCTTGTCTGCGACGGCCTTGATACGATTGCGGATGTTTATTTGAACGGGGAGTTTTTAGGCAGAGCCGACAATATGCATCGCACATGGCGGTTTGACTGCGGCGGATGTCTTAAAACAACAAACGTGCTGACAATAAAATTTATATCTCCGATAACGTGGATTGAAAGTCATCCGGCATCACCGGGCAAGGAAATCAGCTATGCAGCCTGCGGCTGTATGCCGGGCTCCCAGTATATCCGAAAAGCCCATTCTATGTTTGGCTGGGACTGGGGTCCGCAGCTTCCTGATATGGGCATTTGGCGCAATATCGGTTTGGAATACAGACATACGGCAGAACTTTCGGATGTGCTGATCAGTCAGAAACATGAAGATGGCAGTGTCAGACTTTTGGCGGCGGCAGACGTTACGCTTTTGACAGCGGCAGAGATTTTGATTTCGCTTGAAAGCCCGGACGGCGAAATGATCGGCGAAAAACAGATGTCTGTTTCAAAATCCGGCAGGATATCTGTGGAATTTGATATTGCTTTGCCGCGCCTTTGGTGGCCGAACGGTCTCGGAGAGCATCCGCTGTACACAGTTCATGTAAAACTTTGTGATGCGAATGGGCAGTTGCTTGAAAAAAAGCAGCTTCGTATCGGTCTGAGAACGCTGACAGTCAGCAGGGCACAGGATGCGTGGGGCAGTGAATTTGCCTTTGTGATTAACGGTGTTAAAATATTTGCGATGGGCGCGGATTATATACCTGAGGATTGTGTTTATTCAAGGATTGACCGCAGGCGGATGAAATATCTGATTGACACCGCCGCAGATTCCAATTTTAATTGTCTGCGCGTGTGGGGCGGCGGCTATTATCCGTCCGATGATTTTTATGATTTGTGTGACGAGGCCGGTCTGATCGTATGGCAGGACTTAATGTATGCCTGCAATATTTATGATCTTGACGATGCTTTTGAGGAAAATATTATTGCGGAAACAATGGATAACGTGCGGCGTATACGCCATCACGCCTGTCTAGGTCTTTTGTGCGGCAACAATGAAATGGAAATGGGCTGGGAAGACTGGGCGGATGTGTCCTGTCATTGCGGCAGTCTTCGCGCAGATTATATTAAACAGTTTGAATATATTTTGCCGAAGGCTGTGAAAGCGGCAGATGCACAGACGTTTTACTGGCCGTCATCGCCTTCAAATGGCGGCGGTTTTGTGTCGCCGAATGATGAAA
>USSL01000067.1 GCA_900557175.1 uncultured Eubacteriales bacterium | reverse complement strand
GGCAACGCCTTTTTGTTTGATGATGTGCAGTTTGTGCGCGTAGATTGTGAAGATACGCAATCTTTGTTACTTTTTCTTAAATACTTCTACATCCATGGATTTGTCCTGATAAGCGACAATCGTCGTGCAGAGGGCGTCTCCGGTGATGTTGACAGCGGTTCTTGCCATGTCGAGGAGACGGTCAATGCCCATAATGAGCGCGATGGCTTCCGTAGGAAGGCCGACGGAAGCGAAGACCATTGTCAGTGTGATAAGGCCGACGCTCGGAACGCCTGCGGTACCGATGGAGGCCAGTGTTGCTGTGAGGATGACAGTGGCATAATCGGTTGGCGTCAGAGGGATGCCGAAAGCCTGTGAGGCGAAGACGACAGCCACGCCCTGCATGATGGCCGTGCCGTCCATGTTGACAGTGGCGCCCAATGGGATTGTGAATGAGGATATTTTCTTGGAAACACCCATTTTTTCTTTTAATGTTTCAATGGCCAGTGGGATTGTGGCGTTTGATGTTGCCGTGGAAAAGGCAAAGCCCATGACTGGCAGGTATTTTTTTATAAAGTGGTACGGATTCAACCGCGTAAATATGAAAAACAGTGCCGCATAAATGACAAGGCAGTGGAAAGCGAGGCTTAAAAGGACGCTGACCATGTATTTTAAAAGCGGGATGAAAGCTGAGAATCCGATACCGGAAAAGGTTCTTGTGATAAGACAGAAAACACCGACAGGTGCCAGCTTCATAATCATATTTGTCATTTCCATCATAATATCGTTAAACTGAGCAAAGAAGTTAGAGACAACTTCAACTTTTTCGCCGAGCTTTGCAAGGATAATGCCGATGATGATGGCAAAAAGAATAATTTGGAGCATATTTCCATCTGCAAGTCCTTTGATGGGATTTGTCGGAATGATATTTAAAATCGTTTCTACAACAGATGTTTTTTCAATTGTTCCGGACACACTGTCTGCTGTCTCAAGGGCAGATGACGGAATACCAATGCCCGGACGGATAATCAGGGCGATGCCGAGGGCGGCCATAATGGCAAGGGCTGTTGTCAGCAGATAGAACAGAACTGTTTTAACGCCGACCTTTCCGAGTGTTTTTGTGTCGCCGATGGAGGCGCTGCCGCAGACAATTGAGCAAAAAACAAGAGGTACAACAAGCATCTGCATCAGACGCAAAAATCCATTGCCGACAACATAGAAAATACCATCAACAAATATCGTATCGCGAACGTAGCCGGACGGGACGAAGTAATGAATAATGCCGCCAAGCAGCATACCGCTTAAAAGGGCGATAAAAATGAGTGTCGTAAGACCGGCTTTTTTTCTTTTCTTTTTCAAATAACTTCCTCCTTCATATTTCTGTTTTCCATGTATTCAGTGAGTGCGGTTTTCCAATGAGGCATGTGGTAGATGCCTGTCATTTCCATCATCAGATTGCGGAGCAGTGTACAGCGCACTTCCGATGCATGGCCGATATTTTCCAAAAGTCCGGCGTTGACGGTCACTTTATCGGAAAGACCGGCCAGCTCAATAATCGTTTTGGCAAACTCATACCGGGTACATGAGCCTTCACATGAGGCGTGGTATGTACCGTATTCTGTTGAATCAAGAGAAGCAACAATAAATTCGGCAAGTGCTTTGGCGCTCGTCGGAGAGCTGATTTGGTCGTTTGGCGCTTCAATCACGGTGTTTGTTTCGGCCTGAGCCAAAATTTTTTCAACATAGCTGTTTGCATTTTTGCCGTAAACCCACGAACTTCGGACAATCAGATGCTTTGGATTTAATTCGCGCACCATATTTTCACCGGCAAGCTTTGATTTTCCATAAACGCTTAAAGGTGTCGGCATATCAAATTCCGTCAGTGTTTTGGCTTTATCTCCGGCAAAAACGTCATCTGTGGACATATAGATGATTTTGGCGCCGATTTTTCTGGAGGCAGCGGCAAGATTTCTTGCGCCGAGAGCATTGACCTTATAGGCGTTTACAATATCCTGTTCGCAGGCATCTAAGTCTGTAAATCCGGCGCAGTTGATGACGATCTCCGGGCGCTGCATGTCCATAAAATGCCGGACGGTTTCAAGATTTGTAATGTCCAAATCAATATCTGTTTTTAAAAGGTCATAATCCTCAGCGGGAAGACGTTTTGCAATTTCCTGTCCGAGACTTCCGGCACTTCCCGCAATCCATATACATTTTCTTGAAAATAACATAAGTTCCTCCTATTGAATCATATCAATTCCTTTTTGAATCGTTTCTTTGTCAATACGTCCGTTGGCCATCGCCGTCATATTGCCGTCGCTGTCAAGAAAAAGAGTCATTGGCAGTGAGCGCAGACCAAGCGTATAGGTGGCCTCCATCTGTGTGTCATAGTAAACAGGGAAGCTGTAGCCCTGTTCTTCAATAAAGCTGCGTCCCATATCCTCTGTCTCGCCGTTAAAGCCGATGATATCAAGCATTACAAAGTTTATGTCTTCGCCGTAGGTTTCATACATTTCCTGAAAATAGGGCATTTCATCGATACAGTACGGACAGGTGCTTGACCAAAAGTTAATGACGGTCGGTTTTCCGAATAAATCGGAAATGGAGACAGTTTTGCCGTTTGCATCGGTCATGGAAAATTCCGGAATCGGATTTGCCTCTGTTTCGGATTCTGCAGGTGTACCGCTTTGGGTGCCGCCTTTTTGAGCATCACCGGATGCACTATCATCCTGTGCGCTGTCTTTTTGTGTGTCTGACGAAGTTTCGGTTTGTGCATGATTTCCGAGCGGATTTAAGTTCCCGGCGCCTGTTCTTGATTTTAAAGTGTTATAGGCGATGACAGCGACGATAATGATGATAACAAATGCCGCTGCGGTGATAATCAGTTTTTTCTTTGAATTCATAGGACCTCCTTTGAATGCGCTTATGCAAGCGCAGATATTAGTGTGTTCATCAGTCCTGTCATCATGAGAAGACCAATGATGATTAGAAGTATACCGCAAATACGGTTAATGATGTTATAGTGGCTCTTAATCCATGCCAGTGTGCCTTTAAGCTGTTCAATCAGAACGGCACTCAGAAGAAATGGAATGCCAAGCCCAAGGGAGTAGCACAGCAAGAGCAGGATACCATTGAGGACTGAGCCCTGCTGGGAGGCAAGCATTAATGCCGAACCTAGGAAAGCACCGACACAAGGTGTCCATCCGACAGAAAAGACAATGCCAAATAAAATGGCAGAAAAAAAGTGCATTTTTCCGGTAAAGCGGTTTCCGGCGTCTGAACCTTTAAAGAAGCTTAAGTTAAAAATGCCGAGGAAGCTCAGACCGAAAATAATGACAATCAGGCCGCTGATCATATTGACAGCCGTCTGATGGCGGCTAAGAAGCATACCGATGCTTCCGGCAAAAGCGCCGAGTGTAATAAAAGTTATCGTAAATCCGATCACAAAGCCCAATGCATTTTTGATTGTTGTATGTTTTTTATCTTGTGTACTGCCGCCGGCCATGTAGGAAAGATAAATCGGGAGCATTGGGAGCAGACATGGTGAGATGAAGGTGACAAGACCTTCAAGTGCCGTAATAAGATAGGTCATATAAAGTTCTCCTTATTGTGGATTTTAAATCGCAAAAGTCTGCCAGGAGCAGACAGATATCGGCTGCGATAAGCTATTATAACATATTTGCTTCACAAATACATGATAAAATTGAGCTGCATATAAAAATACATCAGATGGGTGTATTGTACAAAAAGATACATATGTCACAGACAGATATAAAAAGGAAGGATCGCTATGAAAGGAAAGAAAAATAAGAGAAAAGCGAGGGGATGGATTGTTGCGGCAGTCACGGCGGCGGTCATTATTGCAGCAGTCATTGCAGCGGCAGTCTATGTTTATGTGCGGCAGCCAAAGGCATCGCCGGAGCAAACGGTAGCACAGTATTTTTCGTATTTATCGCAGAAAAATTACAAAGGGATGTATGAGCTTATCGATGCGCAGAGTAAGATTAATATTTCCGAGGAAAAATTTATAGAGCGCAATCAGGCAATTTATGAGGGAATCGGTGCAGAAAATATTGAGGTCGTGCCCTCTGAGGCTGATGAAAATATTGTTCGGTTTACAATGTCGATGACGACAACGGCGGGGGATATGTCCTTTGCGAATAAGGCAAAGCTTACAAAGGAGGGCGGCTTATGGTACATCGATTGGGATGACAGTCTGATTTTTCCGGAGCTGACAGCGGATGATAAAGTGCGTGTGGAGACAGTGACAGCCTCCAGAGGCGCACTTTATGACAGAAACGGGAATATGCTTGCCGGGGAGGGCACGGTGTATGATGTCGGTCTTGTGCCGGGAAAGTTTGATACGGCTGATTTGGAAAAGCTTTCAGCGCTGCTTGGCATGACGCAGACAGACATAGAGGTTAAGCTTTCCGCCTCATGGGTGACAGACGATACGTTTGTGCCGGTAAAGCAGTATAAAGACGGTGCGATTTCTGAAGAACTGAAGACAAGCCTTCTTTCTATTTCCGGCGTGATGATTAACAGCGGAACGGACAGAGTTTATCCGTACGGTGCTGCGGCAAGTCATCTGACAGGCTATGTTCAGGGAATTAGCGCCGAGGAACTTGAGGAAAAGGAAGGTGAGGGTTATACGCAGACGAGTGTGATTGGAAAAAGCGGTCTTGAAAAGCTTTATGAGGATCGCCTTCACGGGACAGACGGCTGTGAGATTTATATTGTGGACAGTGCCGGTAATCATAAGACGATGCTTGCCGTAACGCCGGTGCAAAATGGTGAGGATATTTGGCTGACGATCGATATGAATATACAGCAGGCTTACTACGAACAATATAAGGAAGATAAAAGTGCCTCTGTTGTTATAAATCCGATAACCGGAGAAGTACTGGCCCTTGTGAGCACGCCGTCCTTTGACAGCAATGATTTTATTACCGGCCTGTCGCAGGAAGCATGGGATGCACTGAATAATGATGAAGCAAAGCCAATGTACAACCGTTTTCGTGCCTCTTTTGTGCCGGGATCATCATTTAAGCCTGTTGTCGGGGCACTTGGGATGACATCGGGCAGCTTTACGGCGGATGAGGATTTTGGAACGTCGGGGCTTGCATGGCAGAAGGACGAAAGCTGGGGATCATATGCAGTGACAACACTGCACGCTTACAGCGGTGCCGCAAATTTGAGAAATGCCCTTGTTTATTCGGATAATATTTATTTTGCAAAGGCGGCGCTGCGCATGGGTGCGGATACATTAATGCAGGGACTTGACAGTCTTGGGTTTAATGAAGCGATGCCTTTTGAACTTGGCATGACGGCATCCCAGTATGCTAATGAGGGAAGTGTCATTGATGATGAAATACAGCTTGCAGACAGCGGCTACGGACAGGGACAGGTACTTGTGAATCCGCTGCATATGGCTTCGATTTATTCGGCCTTTTTAAATGGCGGCAATATGATTGCACCGTATCTTGAGTATAAAGAAGATGCAGCGCCGTCTGTGTGGAAGGAAGGTGTCTTTTCTGCGGAGGCTGCTGAAATTGTAAAACAGGATTTAGTGCAGGTGATCGAGGATGACGGCGGTACAGGTCACGGCGCGTACACCGAAGGGCAAAGTCTTGCCGGAAAGACGGGCACGGCAGAAATTAAAGGCAGCCAGGATGATACGACAGGGACGGAGCTTGGATGGTTCGTTGTATTTCCGACAGATGCGGACACCGGTGAGGCGTGGCTTTCGGTGACGATGGCGGAAGATGTTGCCGGGCGGGGGCAGAGCGCTTATGTTGTGAATAAAACAAAGGCGCTCATTGACACTGTTTTTAGCTCGTGATATTCTGTTTATAAGAAAAACGAGGATATGCGCCGGCTGGCACAGTCCGGGAAAATAGGGGAACAACGTTATGAAAAGTTTATTGAAGTATTTAAATAACTACAAAAAAGAGAGTATTTTAGGCCCGCTGTTTAAATTGCTTGAAGCGTCTTTTGAACTTTTAATACCGATTGTCATGGCAAATATTATTGATGTCGGTATTAAAAGCCGGGACACAGGCTATGTCCTGCGCATGGGCGTGCTGATGGCGGCGCTCGGTCTGATTGGACTGACATGCTCGCTGACGGCTCAGTATTTTGCGGCTAAAGCGGCAGTCGGATTCGGTACGGCACTGCGTCACGATTTGTTTGTCCATATTCAGAAGTTTTCCTATACGGAAATTGATAAGATGGGCACGTCGACGCTGATGAACCGTATGACGAATGATGTCAATCAGGTGCAGAGCGGCGTCAATCTTGTACTCAGATTATTTTTAAGGTCGCCGTTTATTGTTTTCGGTGCAATGGTGATGGCATTTACAATTAATGTGCCGGGCGCGCTGATTTTTGTTGTGACGATACCACTTTTGTCGCTTGTTGTTTTCGGTGTGATGATGTTCAGCATTCCGATGTATAAAAAAGTGCAGAGCCGCCTTGATAAGGTGCTTCAGATGACGCGGGAAAATCTGACGGGCGTGCGTGTTATCCGTGCTTTTAATAAGCAAATGTCAGAAAAAGAGGCATTTATTCAGGCAAATGACGCGCTTGTGCGGCAGCAGATTTTTGTCGGTAAGATTTCGGCGGCGATGAATCCGGTAACTTACGTGCTTATTAACGGCGCAGTCATTGTGCTCATATGGACAGGGGCTATTGAAGTGTCCGGCGGTATTATTACGCAGGGTGAGGTTGTCGCCCTTGTCAATTATATGTCCCAGATTCTTGTGGAACTTGTGAAGCTGGCAAACCTTATTATTAATATTACAAAATCGCTGGCGTGTGCAAAGCGCATTGAAAGTGTTTTAAAAATGGAGGCTTCCCTGAAAGAAGGCAATGCTTCGGATGGTGTTTCTAAAGCGGTGCCGGCAGTTGAGTTTAGCCATGTGTGCTTTAAGTATGACGGTGCCGGAGAGGATTCTCTGACGGATATTGATTTTACGGTCAATAAAGGGGAGACGATTGGCATTATCGGCGGCACGGGCAGCGGAAAGACATCGCTTATAAATTTAATTCCGAGATTTTATGATGCTACCGGCGGCTTAGTGCGTATTGACGGCGTGGATGTGAAGGATTATACGTTTGAAGCGCTCAGAGATAAGATTGGCATTGTTCCGCAAAAAGCAGTGCTTTTTAAAGGAACCATTGCCGATAATCTGCGCTGGGGTAAGGCAGACGCCACAAAAGATGAGATGGAAGCAGCCATTAAGGCGGCTCAGGCCGGTGAAATTATAAAGGCAAAGGACGGCGGCCTTGATGCTTCGGTGCTTGCAGGCGGCCGGAATTTTTCCGGCGGTCAGAGGCAGCGGCTGACGATTGCGAGAGCGCTTGTGCGGCGGCCGGAAATTCTTATTTTGGATGACAGCGCATCGGCGCTTGATTATGCGACGGATGCGAAGCTTAGAAAGGCCATTGAGGCGCTGGACGGCGATATGACGGTATTTATTGTTTCTCAGAGAACGGCCAGCGTATGGCACGCCGATAAAATTATTGTGCTTGAGGATGGAAAGATTGCCGGTATCGGCACACATGAGGTACTTTTAGCCGGCTGCGAGACATATCAGGAAATTTATTATTCACAGTTTCCAAAGGAGGGCGGCCAAAATGCATAAGAATCACAGTAAAGCAACGATTATAAAAATTTTAAAATATTTAAAGCCGTACAGTGTGCTTGCCGTGCTTTCGCTTTTGTTTGCGGCAGTGTCTGCCATTTTGACTTTGTATCTTCCTATTTTAATCGGACGGGCAGTGGACTGCATTGTGGACAGAGATCACGTTGATTTTGATGGGATTTTTGAAATATTAGTGACGATGGGGATTGTCATTGCACTGACAGCGCTTTTCCAGTGGCTCATGAATATTATTAACAACAGGATTACTTACTCAGTAGTTAAGGATATCCGGAGCCGGGCGTTTGAGAATTTGCAGAGACTGCCGCTTTCCTATCTTGACGGACAATCTTCCGGCGATATTATCAGCCGTATCGTGACGGATGTCGACCAGTTTTCCGACGGTCTTTTGATGGGCTTTACCCAGTTTTTTACAGGGGTGATGACGATTGTCGGAACACTTGTGTTTATGCTCAGAATTAATGCAGCCATATCCCTTGTTGTTATTTTGATTACACCGGTATCTCTTTTTGTGGCGGCATTTATTTCAAAGCGGACATATACGATGTTTAAGCGTCAGTCGGAAACAAGAGGCG
>USSL01000066.1 GCA_900557175.1 uncultured Eubacteriales bacterium | reverse complement strand
CAGAGACTTGTCATCAGAGACAATACAAAAGATGTTGCTGTTTCTACAAAGATTTCAGGCTTAAAGGCAGGCACAGAATATGTGGCTGAATTTTATGTAGCAAACGAAAGTGATGCAAAGACAGAAATTATTGTTGATACAGGCAGCGAGACAGTATCGAATTACACAATTAAGTCCATCGCAAATAACTATGTACAGTGCGATAATGAGCACAGCTCACAGATGCAGCGCATGCAGGTATCCTTTACAGCGGCATCTGATGCGGCAACATTGACTGTAAAACGTGCAAAAGGCAGCGGTGCAGCTTATATTGATGATATCCGCATTGTTGAAAAAGCACTGGATAACTTCAAGGAAGACGGCAGTTTCGAGCAGGATTTTGAGACAGTTGTACAGGGACTTTATCCATTTGTACTTGGCTCAGCCCAGGGCGTTTCTGACCCTGTAACGCATCTTTCACAGAAGAACGCACCTTATACACAAAAAGGCTGGAATAACCGTGTGATCGATGATGTAATCGACGGTGAGTGGTCATTAAAGCATCACGGTGCAAACACAGGTATTATTTACCAGACACTGCCTCAGAACTTCAGATTTGAGCCTGGAAAGGTTTATAATGTTGAGTTTGATTATCAGTCCGGTCCTGATAAAGCTTACGCGCTTGTGATTGGTGAAGGTACAAATTACTATAAGCCGACGGACGATCAGATGCTTGCTCAGGCACATACGACTCAGCATGCAACACTTCAGGTCATCGGAAGTCCTAGCGGACAGACATGGATCGGTCTTTATGAGAACGGTTCAAAAGCAGGCAAAGGTTCTATGGGACAGACAGACTTTATCTTAGATAATCTTAAGATTACAGAAGATAAGGATGCTGTTGCGATTATGCTTGAAAAGACAAAACTTTATCTCGGTGAGGCAGCGCAGATTGTCGGCGCAAATCTTGATAATGTTGAGATTACAAGCGACAACGAAGCTGTTGTTACTGTTGACAAAGAAAATATGAAGATTAAGGCAGTCGGCGCAGGCACAGCTGTTATTACAGCAAAACTTCCTGACGGTGACAAAGTCTTTAATATGACTGTCCTTGACAGAATTGTGGACGATATTCCTAGAGAAGAATATCCAGATATCAACGCTTCGGCAAATACAGAGGAAACAGCAGGTGAACCTGGCGGCGCAGCCAATACAACGGATGGCGACAGCGCTACATTCTGGCATTCACAGTATACTCCTGGCAAATTTGAAGTCAGCGAAAAGAATCCGGCAGTGCTTACAGTAGATTTAGGCAAGGCGATGGAAATCGGCGGCTTTAAATTCCAGCAGCGTCCGAGCGCAAACAATGGTATTGTAAAACAATTCAGCTACAGACTTCTCGGAGAGGACGGCAAGACAGTTGTGGCATCAGGCGGGCATATTGCAGTTCCTGAAACAGATCAGGCCGGCGGCGCATGGATCGATGTATTTGCAGATGCACCGGCAGCTGCAAGATATATTGAAATTTCTGTTGAAGTCGGACAGGGCGGTTTTGCGGCAATCTCAGAAGTTGAACCGATTAAAGTGTTAAAAGTTGTTGTAAACGCAACGCTTGAAGATACAACAATTAAGCTTGGTGAGCCGACAGCGCTTGAACTTAAAGGTGATGCCGGTACAACTGTGAAAGGTGTTGTATGGACATCTTCTGATGAAAATGTTGTTGTGGTTGATGAAAACGGCGTAGCAACAGGCCTTAAGGAAGGTACAGCTGTTATTACAGCAACAAATGCTGCAGGCTTAAATACAAAGGCAACAATTACTGTAGAAAAAGTAGATGAATCAGAGTCTGAGAGTGAATCTGAATCTGAATCACAGTCTGAATCTGAAAGTGAGTCCGAATCACAGTCTGAATCTGAAAGTGAATCTGAATCACAGTCTGAATCAGAGTCCCAGAGTGAATCCGAGAGTGAGTCTCAGTCAGGTAGCGAGTCTGAATCACAGTCTGAATCCGGCAGTGAAGAAGACAAGCAGGCACCGACAAAACCTTCGGATTTAAAAGCTTCTGACGTGACAGAAAATTCATTCAAATTAACATGGACAAAATCAGAAGATAATGTTGGTGTTGAAGGCTATGAGATTTTCATTAACGGCGAAAGTGTCGGTAAGCTCAAAGAGACAGGCGCATATATCAATAATCTTTTGGCAGGCACAGAATACAAGGTTGTTGTCAAAGCTTATGATAAAGCCGGAAATTACTCTGACGCTGCAGAAATTACAGTAAAGACTTCCGGTAAGTCAAACAGCGGCAATAATGGCAATGGCGGCAGCACAGGCAAACCGTCTATGAAACCGGTGAAGACCGGCGATAATGCACCGATTGCCGTTGCAGCAGGCGCAATGATTGTATCAGGCCTTATGGTCGGCGCGTTAATCTTACGCAAAAAAGTAAAAAGAGTCAGATAAAATCGGCTTTTCATAAAAAAACTATTGCATGATTCTGACATAACATTTATAATAGTATATGTAATTAAAGAGAGGTTCTTCGGGGCAGGGTGCAATTCCCTACCGGCGGTATAGTCCGCGACCTGCGATAAGCAGCTGATTTGGTGAGATTCCAAAACCGACAGTATAGTCTGGATGAGAGAAGAAACATTTGCATTGGTTTTAATGCCCCGAATAGGTAGAGTCTATCTGTTCGGGGTATTTTTTATGACATGGGAAATTATTTCATAAGTTTATGTTATAAAAATACATAGGAAATTAAATGCAAAACAAAGAGGAACTTTTCTTAAATTTGGCGTACAGCGCACAAAAATATTAAGAAAAGAGGTATTTTATGATGAGCGGACTATTTGTGAAGCTTGGAGAGCTTGCCGAGGCAGGCAAAGACAATTTAACGTTTATTGGTGTTTCAGTGGTGATTATTGCAGTGCTGTTTGCGGCGGCGATACTGGCAGAAAAGTTTATTTTAAAGCAGCCGGCAGGGACTGTGAAAAGTGTACGGTATATGGCAATATGCGGCCTGATGTCAGCGCTTGCAGTGATTCTTATGATGTTTGAAATTCCGCTGTTTTTTGCACCGAGCTTCTATGAGATTGATTTCAGCGAAGTACCTGTGCTTATCGGCGCATTTTCACTTGGGCCTGTGGCAGGTGTTATTATTGAACTTTGCAAGATTTTGCTGAAGCTTCTGATTAAAGGGACGACGACAGCCTTTGTCGGTGATCTGAGTAATTTTATGCTCGGCTGTATGCTCGTTGTTCCGGCGTCAGTCATTTATCATTTCCACAAATCGAAAAAGAGTGCCGTTATCGGACTTTTTACAGGAACGGCAGTGATGACGGCTGTCGGCAGTGTATTTAATGCGGTTTATCTTTTGCCGAAGTTTTCACAGCTTTACGGTATTCCTCTGGATGGACTTGTAGCGATGGGGCATGAAGTTAATGAGGGGATTAATGATGTTATGACGATGGTACTGTTTGCCGTTGTGCCGTTTAATATTTTAAAAGGCGCTTTAGTGACGGTGATAACGATGGTACTTTATAAGCGGATCAGTCCGCTGCTTAAGGCATCCGGCGTCCGGCGGCGCGTTTCTGCTTAAGTCAGACAGCACAGATGTGCTTCTGTCCGGCTAAAACAGCGCATATGTGCTTTTGCCGCAGCAAAGTAGCTTATTGTCATAAATCAAGCGGTATGTTATAATCAGCAATGAATATAGCATACTGCTTTTTTGATTGGAGGAAGAAAAATGGAAGAAAACCGAAGGGAAGAAGAATGCCCGGAAGTGTCAGAGACTGTGGCTGAAAAGGAAGCAAAAGCAGACGGTGCGGCAACAGAGACAGAAGCGGCAGAGGCGGTCAAAGAAGCCGCAGAAGCCGAGCAGAAGACGACACAGAAGGAAATCATAGGCTTTGATATAAAGACCGGTGAGAAGGACATGACAAATTTTGTCCTTTATCATAATTACAGATGCGCCAGTGGTATTTTAGGGCTTGTGCTCAGTGTGGCGGCGCTGATTTATCTCATCATCGGCTTTAAGACGATGGATAATATTATGCGTCTTGCACTTGTATTTATCGGACTGTTATTTACGGTTGTCAATCCTGTGATGCTTTCATATAAAGCAAAGCGTCAGGTGCGGACAAATGAAGGCTTTAAAATACCGATTCACTATGGTATGACGGCGTCCTATCTGACACTGACACAGGACGATCAGTGGGTGCAGGTACCGTGGAAAAATATTTACAAGGTTGTTGATACCGGATGGAGCCTTGTTGTTTATGTGTCAAGAATGCGCGCCTATGTATGGCCTAAAAATCAGCTTGGCGCACAGCTTAACGATGTCCTTGACCTGCTTCGCAAAAAGGTTGTGCCTGGGCGTGTCCGGATAAATATAAAAAAGTAAGAGGCAAAAAAGATGTTCATAGAGACAATGAGTGCGGAGGAAACTTTTGAGGCCGGTGTGGCGCTGGCAAAGGCGGCAAAGGCCGGAGAGGTTTATGCGCTGCTTGGCGACCTCGGCGTTGGAAAAACAGTATTTACACAGGGGTTTGCAAAGGGGCTTGGCATTACAGAGCCGGTCAGCAGCCCGACATTTACGATTATACAGGAATATGAGGAAGGGCGTCTGCCGTTTTATCATTTTGATGTTTACCGCATTGCGGATGTGGAAGAAATGTATGAGATTGGTTTTGATGACTATATTGAGGGCGACGGCGTCTGCCTCATTGAATGGGCGAATCTTATTTCAGAGCTTCTTCCGGAAGATATTACGGTTATCCGTATTGAAAAAAATCTGGAAAAAGGCTTTGATTACCGAATGATTACAGTGACAAAAGGAGGGGCTTTACAGTGAAGATACTGGCTTTGGAAAGCTCAGGACTTGTCGCATCGGCGGCGGTCTGGGAGGATGGAAAAATTATTGGTGAATTTACGACAAATTTTAAAAAGACACATTCTCAGACATTGTTGCCAATGCTTGATGAAGTTGTAAAGATAATTGATATGAAGCTGGAGTGTATTGATGCTATTGCTGTGAGCAGCGGTCCGGGGTCTTTTACCGGGCTTCGTATCGGCAGTGCTACGGCAAAGGGGCTTGGTCTTGCTTTAAATAAACCGCTGATTCCGGTGCCGACGGTCGATGCGCTGGCTTACAATCTTTTTGGAACAGACAGGCTTATATGTCCGATGATGGATGCGCGGCGCCAGCAGGTATATACGGGACTTTATACGTTTGAAAATGGTGATTTTAAGGTTGTTTTGCCTCAGACAGCCTGTGGTGTCGGCGAAATCACAGAAAAGATTAATGCGCTTGGTAAGCCGGTGATTTTCTTAGGTGACGGCGTTCCTGTTTATGAAAATATTATTGATGAGAATGTTTCAGTGCCTTATACGAAGGCACCGGCACATCTTTGCTATCAGCGCGCCGGTGCGCTGGCGTCGCTGGCGGCTGTTTATTTTGAACAGGGAAAGACAGAGACGGCAAAAGAACACCGGCCGGATTATTTGCGCGTGTCACAGGCTGAGAGAGAACTGATGGAGAGAAATCCGGATTATAAGCCGCAGGCGTAGGTGTGTGATGGAAGTAAGAAAAATGACGGCGGCTGACGTTGAGACAGTGGCTGCCCTTGAGACAGAGATTTTTTCGGATGCATGGACGGCGCAGGGCTTTCTTAAAAGCCTTGAAAATCCAAATGCGGTGATGCTTGTGGCGGTGGAAGCCGGCGCTTTGGCAGGATATTGCTGCGTATATACAGTGCTTGATGAGGCGGAGATTGTCAATGTGGCAATCCATCCGAAATACCGCCGCATGGGGCTTGGCTATAAGCTGCTCACAGAAATGAAGCAGCGTTTTATGCCGCCGGAAGTGACGCAGTATTATCTTGAAGTGCGAAAGAGCAATACGGCGGCACAGCGGCTTTATGAGAAGCTGGGCTTTGTATCTGCCGGCGTGCGTAAAAATTTTTATGAAAAACCGTCTGAAGATGCAGTTTTGATGCAGATGATTGTTCCCAAACAGGATACTTGCCAGTGATTTCCGCTGTTTTTAAATGCGTAAATACGCTATAATGAGTGACATCAACGATGACTCAGGGAGGAAAACAGATGAGAAAGTACAGTAAGGATGGCAGACTGTGCCGTGTTGTATGTAATAACTGCGGTCACAGTGTACAATGCACCGGGGGTATTTTAAAAGAAGAATTTTTTGCAGCTCACGTTTCGTGGGGCTATTTTTCAGAACGGGACGGACAAAAGGATACGTGGGACTTATGTCAGACGTGTTATGACGGGCTTACAAAAGCCTTTAAAATAGCGCCTGAAATCAGTGAGGAGACAGAGCTGATGACGGCAGGATAACGGAAAAGAGGAAAAATTGTGTTAGATGTATGTTTGTTAGGCACAGGGGGGATGATGCCGCTGCCTTACCGGTGGCTCACCTCGCTGATGCTTCGTTATAATGGCAGCAGTCTTTTGATTGACTGCGGTGAGGGTACGCAGATTGCCGTCAGAGAAAAAGGCTGGAGCTTCAAGCCGGTGGATATTATATGTATTACTCATTTTCACGGGGATCATATCAGCGGCCTTCCGGGTATTTTACTTGCAATGGGAAATTCTGAACGCACTGAGCCCCTTTATATGATTGGACCGAAGGGGCTTGAGCGTGTTGTCAATGCATTAAGAGTCATTGCGCCGGAGCTGCCTTTTGAAATCCGGTTCATTGAAATCTCCGAAAATTATGAGGAGGTTCGATTGAATGGCTATTTGATTAAGGCATTTAAGGTGAACCATAAAATTACATGCTACGGCTATAGTGTGGAGATTGAGCGCGCCGGGCTTTTTGATGTTGCAAAGGCAGAGGCTAACGCGGTTCCGAAGATGTATTGGAGCAAGCTTCAAAAAGGTGAAGTTATTGAATATGAGGGGCGTATGCTCGTGCCGGATATGGTGCTTGGCGCACCGAGAAAAGGTATTAAGATCACGTATACGACGGATACGCGGCCGACACAGTCGATTGTTGATAATGCGAAAAATGCCGACCTCTTTATTTGCGAAGGGATGTATGCAGAGAAGAACGATGTGAATAACGCTGTGAAATACAAGCATATGACGTTTGAGGAGGCTGCGGGACTTGCAAAGAAAGCGGAAGCTTCCTGCCTTTGGCTGACACATTACAGTCCGGCATTGAATTATCCTGAAAATTATATTGATTGTGCCCGGGCAATTTTTCCGAATACAAAGGCAGGCAAAGATGGCATGAGCGCCGAGCTCAATTTTGAAGATTAAGAAAGAAAGTGTGAAATAATGGAAAAGGATATATTGATTCTTGCGATTGAATCCTCCTGCGATGAGACGGCAGCAGCCGTTGTTAAAAACGGCAGGGAGGTACTTTCAAATGTGATTTCATCTCAGATCGAGCTTCACAAGCTGTTTGGCGGCGTTGTCCCGGAAATTGCATCGAGAAAGCATATTGAAAAGATTAATGAGGTGATCGAGGAGGCGCTTTTGGAAGCAGGCGTTACCCTTGATGACCTTGATGCTATTGGTGTCACTTACGGGCCGGGACTTGTCGGTGCCCTTCTTGTCGGTGTGGCGGAGGCAAAGGCAATCAGTTACGCAAAAGGACTGCCTCTTGTCGGTGTGCATCATATTGAGGGACATATTTCTGCAAATTACATAGAGAATAAGGAGCTTACGCCGCCGTTTTTATGTATGGTTGTTTCAGGCGGCCATACGCACCTTGTGCATGTCAAAGATTACGGCGTTTATGAAATTGTCGGACGCACGAGGGACGATGCTGCCGGGGAGGCCTTTGATAAAGTTGCAAGAGCTATTGGTCTTGGCTATCCGGGAGGACCAAAAATTGATAAGCTGGCAAAAGAAGGCAATCCAAAAGCAATTGCATTTCCAAAAGCCCATGTTGCTGGCGCGCCGATGGATTTCAGCTTCAGCGGCATTAAGTCGGCAGTGCTTAATTATATTAATGGCTGCAAAATGAAAGGTGAAGAAATTAACAGAGCGGATATTGCGGCTTCTTTTCAGAATGCTGTTGTTGAAGTGATTGTTGAAAAGACGATACAGGCGGCGCAGGCGCTTCATATGGATACCGTATGTCTTGCAGGCGGTGTAGCGTCAAATTCTGCCCTTAGGGAGGCTATGAAATCAGCCTGTGAAGATGCAGGCCTTAAGTTTTCTTATCCGTCGCCGATACTTTGCACAGATAATGCAGCGATGATTGGCGCGGCGGCTTATTATGAATATCTTGCGGGAACACGCCACGGTCTTGATTTGAATGC
>USSL01000065.1 GCA_900557175.1 uncultured Eubacteriales bacterium | reverse complement strand
TTCAGAATATTAAAAAAATCATTGAACTGCGGGAAGAAGTAGAGTCAGTGACTTATATTTCTGACGAGCAGGCATGGGAAGATTTCAAACCTGTACTGATCGGTGAGGATGAGACAAGCGATGCGCTTACGAATCTCGAAAATGAGAATCCGCTTGAAGGTATGGACAGTTTGACAATTTATCTCAAAGATACATCAAAGCAGGATGAGCTTGTTTCTTATCTTGAAAGCTTGCCGGAAATCCGAAAGGTCAATGCTTCAGAGACGCTGGCGGATGCTTTTACAAGCTTGAGCCGTTTAATCGGTTATGCGTCATTTGTGATTATTGTTATTCTTGTGGCCGTTGCGATTTTCCTTATAAGCAATACAGTCACAATCGGTATTACGGCGCGTAAGGAAGAAATTGCCATTATGAAGTATATCGGCGCGACAGATTTATTTGTCAGAGGGCCTTTCCTTGTGGAATCAGTTGTGATTGGTCTTGTCGGTTCAGCCGTTCCGCTTGTACTGCTTCGTTTTTTATATGTGAAGGTTGTTGAGTTTGTCGGAGCAACTTTCCCTGATGTAAGTTTCCTGAGATTTTCAAATGTTAATGATGTTTTTGTATGGTTAATCCCGATTTCTCTTGGCATCGGTCTTGGTATCGGTCTTATCGGAAGCTGGGGTACATTAAGAAAGCATATTCGCGTATAATGATAATAGCCGGATCGGAAACAGGCGTTTTTCGGTTCGGCTTTTTTAATGACATAGGAAATCGTTTTCTATGTCATTAAAAAGCTCTGCGGGGGCTGTACAATCGTGTAAACTAAATGACCGAAAGGATGATGATATGGGACATAATAAGGTGAAGCGGGGGGTGACAGCGCTTATTGCATTAGGACTTGCTTTTTTTGCCGGTGTCGTTTTTTCAGATGAAATTTACAGCGCTATTGCCGTAAATACAACGGCGCTTGATGATGGGCAGCAGGAGCGCTACAGGGAAATCCTGAATAAAATCAGTGCTATTGATGAAGTAATCGACACATATTATATGGAGGATGATACAATTGATCCGTCGCTTATGAGCGAGGGCGTTTATAAAGGCTATGTGTATGGGCTTAATGAAAAATATACAGCTTATTATACGCCGGAAGAATATAAACAGCTGCTTATTCAGTCGGAAGGCGTTTACAGCGGTATTGGCGTAACAATGTCACAGGATATGAATACGGGAAAGTTTGTAATTGTCGAGGTGAGCGAAAACGGTCCGGGAAAGGCTGCAAGTATTCAGGCCGGTGATGTGATCACAGAGGTTGACGGTGAAAGTGTTGACGGCTTAAGCAGTGATGATGTTGTCGCTAAAATACAGGGTGAGGAAGGCACGGACGTAACGATAACCATTGAGCGTGACGGCGAAGCTGCGCCTTTGGAAATCAAGGTGACACGTCAGAAAATCGATGCGGAGACAGTACGATATGAGATGCTTGAAAATCATATCGGCTATATTTTGCTGACCGGTTTTGAGGAAGTGACAGTAAAACAATTTAATGAAGCTGTGGATAAGCTTTTGGCAGACGGCATGGAAGGTCTTATTGTCGATGTGCGGGGAAATCCCGGCGGTAATATGTCATCGGTCTGTCCGATATTGGATCGTCTCCTGCCAGAGGGACTTCTTGTTTATACGGAGGATAAAAACGGAAAACGTGAAGAAGAATATGCGGATAATGAGGAAGTTTTGGATATTCCGATGGCGGTGATCACAAACGGCAGCAGCGCCAGTGCGGCAGAAATATTTGCGGCAGCCCTCCAGGACTATGAGTGGGCTGAAATTGTCGGGGAACAAACCTATGGGAAGGGTGTTGTCCAGTACATTATTCCGTTTTCGGACGGCTCGGCAATGAAGCTGACAAGTGCAAAATATTTTACACCGGACGGCAGAAGTATTCACGGTGTCGGTGTTACGCCGGATATTTTTGTGGAAGCCGGAAAAGACGATGATACAGACAGGCAGCTTGAGGCGGCCGTTAAGGCTGTCGAAGCACAGCTTTCAAAATAAATTTGACAAAAGTTATAATTGGAGTATAATGGTAATAATGCCCGTTGGAAGGACATGAAAGCGCAGATGCTGCGCAACGCAAAATATTGTTATCTTAAGAGAAAATAAGTATGAAGGATATGGAGAGGATATTATGGCAGAGCGCATTGCAGTCGCTGTAGATACAAACAGCGGAATTACTCCGGAAGAAGCAAAGGCATGGGGTGTCAGTCTTATTTCTATGCCATTTTGCATTAATGATAAGGTTTATTATGAAGGGAAAACATTAACGCAGGAGGAATTTTTTGCACATCTTGCGGAGAATACGGATATTTCAACGTCCCAGCCATCACCGGGCGAGCTTTTAGATACATGGGACAGACTTTTGCAGACAAACGATGCGGTTATTTACATACCGATGTCGGGCGGCTTAAGCAGTTCAGTCCAGAGTGCAAAGATTCTTGCTTCGGATTATAAAGACAGAGTTTATGTTGTTGATAATAAGCGTATTTCAGTGACACAGCGCCAGTCGGTGCTTGACGCTCTTTATTTTATAAAGCAGGGTTATTGTGCAGAGGCTATTCAAAGAATTTTGGAAGATACGGCGCTTGATGCCAGTATATTTATTACAGTTGATACATTGAAGTATTTAAAAAAGGGCGGCAGAGTGACACCTGCAGCCGCGGCAGTCGGCAGTGTTTTAAATATTAAGCCGGTGCTGCAGATACAGGGTGACAAGCTGGATGCTTTTAAAAAGGTGCGCGGATGGAAGGCAGCCAAAAAGGTTATGATTCAGGCGCTCCATGATGAGATTGACGGCCGCTTTGCTGGAAAGAAGCTTTGGCTTGGCACAGCCTATTCCGGCGATAAAGCTGCGGGAATGGCGTGGCATGAAACGGTTAAAGCTGAATTTCCGGACTACGAAGTTATCGGCGGAGTACTGCCTCTTAGCATTGCTTGCCATACAGGTCCGGGGGCACTTGGCATTGGATGTATTACAAAGTTATACGATTAAATAAGTTTATAAAGAAAAGAAAAAGCCCGGTAAAGAGTAAAAGGACCGCCAATGGCGGCAAGGTTTCTTACAGGGCTTTTTCTTTTGACGGCATCGGGACTTGCCCATGACCTTAAAACACTGATGACCTCGGTTGTCGGTTATTTAAATCTTTTGGATGAGGTGTGCGATATGCCAAAGGCACAGCAGGAAAAATATATGCTTGTGCAGATGAAGTAACGATATTTGAGATTATACTTCCGGAGATTGCCGGAAAATATGAGTGGGAGCAGACAGAGGCAGAAAATGATAAGAAAAACACAAAGCAAGGATATTGAAAAGCTTATGCCGATTTTTTCGGCTGCAAAGGAAAGACTTCGTCAAAGAGGTGTGGATCAGTGGCAGGACGGTTATCCAGACAGAGATATTATTGCGGCAGATGTTGAAAATGGCGAGAGTTATATACTGACAGATGAAAAAGACATTGGGGCGACGGCAGTGATTTCGTTTCGCGGTGAGCCGACTTATGATGTGATTACCGGCGGACAGTGGCTGACCGGTGAAAATACAAGCTACGCTGTGATTCACAGAATTGCGGCGGCACAAGGAGAGGTGCGCCGCGGTGCGGCAACAAAGCTTCTTTGTTATGCACAGGAACTTTGCAGGCAGAGAAAAATCGGAAGCATACGCATGGATACCCACAAGGATAATGATGTGATGCAGCAGTGGCTTCTTAAAAATGGATTTATTTATTGCGGAGAAATAACGCTTTCAGACGGCGCTTTGAGGATTGCCTTTGAAAAGGTGATAAATGAATAAGTAAGAGGGTACTGCCGCAGGATAAGATTACATAAATTTTACTTGTAAAATACGGCAATAATTACAATAGCAGTGTAAAATAAGATGTGAATATCAGGATAATATTGGAGGAGACAAAATGTTTGATTTCAGAACGAAAAAAGGTTTTATATGCGATATGGACGGCGTGATTTATCACGGTAACCAGATTTTGCCGGGAGTGCCGGAATTTATACAGTGGCTTAAGGATGAAAAGAAAGAGTATTTATTTTTGACAAATAACAGCGGCTATACGCCAAGAGAATTGAATCAGAAGCTTGCGCGTATGGGGCTTGATGTTCCGGAAGAACATTTTTATACAAGTGCGCTTGCGACGGCGGCATTTTTAAAAGAGCAGGCGCCGGGGTGTTCGGTATATGCCATCGGTGAGGCCGGACTGTTAAATGCGCTTTATGATGCAGGTATTATGATGAATGACGTAGATCCGGACTATGTCGTTGTCGGCGAGGGAAAATCCTATTCTTTAGATACACTGACAAAGGCGACAAATCTTGTTTTAAAAGGTGCAAAGCTTATTGGTGCAAACTCGGATATATCGGGCCCGATTGAAAAAGGCATTATGCCTGCCTGCGGCGCACTCATTGCACCGATAGAAATTGCAACAGGCACACAGGCTTATTTTTGTGGTAAACCGAATCCTTTAATGATGCGTACTGGACTTAAATTGTTGAATTGCCATTCCGGAGAAGCTGTAATGATCGGCGACAGAATGGACACAGACATTGTTTCGGGGATGGAAAGCGGTATGATGACTGTACTTGTATTATCGGGTATTACAACAAGGGAAACAATGAAAAAATACGCCTACCGGCCGTCGGTTGTACTTAACGGTGTAGGAGATATCTGTAAAAATGGCGAGGCGTAAAATCGTTAATTAAAGAGGACTGCGTGCCTTTTATGGTACACAGTCCCCTTTAAGTTAAGCAATTTCTAAATGTGTTTTGATTTTTCGGACTTCATTTTCGAGCGTTGTTACCCGAAGCTTCATCATCTCATCTTCTTCGCTTATTTTAGAAGCCTCAGTAAATCTGCGGCTTAAATCAAGATGCCCTTCGGCAATGATACGAATATTTTTGTTTGTCTCATTTTCTAAAGTCAGCTCAATATTAAGTACGCGCTGATTCAGAGTAGAGAAATTCTGTTGTAAATCAGAAACATCTGTTTTGAGCTGTTCAACCTCGGTTTTGAGTGTGGCAACATTGCCTTTCAGTTCAGCGACCTCGGTTTTGAGTGTTGCAACATCGGCCTTCAGTTCAGCGACCTCGGTTTTGAGTGTTGCGACATCAGTTTTAAGTTCAGCGACATCATTTTCAAGTCGTTCGACCTTTTTTACAACGATGTTGTTTACGTCAATGAGCGGCTGAAGATTTTGGTGAAAAAGTGACGAAATCATTTCCAAATCTTTAGGTTCAAGCATAGGAATTCCTCCATTTTATAGTTCAGGTGTATTGATGAATATGTACCAGTTATTTTCGAAAATTTATCTTTTGTGGACGAATTCTATAAACCTCTTTATAAAAATACTAGCATTGAAGAAATGCAGTGTCAATGCTAAAATATTGGATTTATAAAAAGTTTAGATATATGCTGGATTGTTTTTTTAGTTCTCACTTCATCATTTTATCCATCACCGCAAGGATTTCTTCGATTTTTTTATCCGAGTCTGCGTTTCCGAGTGATTGTTTGACGCAGTGTTCCATATGGGCGTGGAGTATTTCTTTGTTTACTTTTGTAAGGATGGCCTGCGCGGCCAATATCTGGTTGGAGATATCGATACAGTAGCGGTCATCCTCAACCATGTTTATAATACCGTCCAGCTGGCCGCGGGCTGTTTTTAGAAGGCGGGTAATTTTGGTTTTGTCTGCTTTCAAGAAAACGCCTCCAATCAGTTTAAGGAAACAACGGTGTAGCCGGCGTCAGTGACAGCTTTTGTTAAAGCTTCGTCTGAAACTTCTTTGCTCAGTGTGATTTTTGCATTCTTTTCTTCAAGATTAACGACAGCCGAAACACCGTCGATGTCGTTTAATACCTGAGTTACTCTGCCGCTGCAGTGCGGGCACATCATACCTTCAATAATCATTGTTTTTTCCATAGAATAACACTCACTTTCTTTAATTTTATTTTTTGAGGCTTCTGCTTTAGATGGGCAGGAAGCCGGACTTGTAATTGCTTTGCAGGTGTCTGTATCTGAGATAACGTCGGCATCTGCCGTATGAAATTTTGGCTTGAAAAATTTCAGCCGTAGGGCATTAGATACAACGCAGACGGAGCTTAAGCTCATGGTGGCTGCGCCAATCATCGGATTAAGCTTAAGCCCTAAGGTGGTAAAGAAGATGCCGGCGGCTAAAGGAATTCCGATTGTGTTGTAAAAGAAAGCCCAAAACAGGTTTTCTTTAATATTTTTTATGACAGCACGGGAGAGCTGGATTGCAGTCACGGCGTCAGTCAGCTTGCTTTTCATAAGCACGATGTCGGCTGCTTCGATGGCAATATCCATACCGGCGCCAATGGCAATACCGACATCAGCACGGGTTAAGGCCGGGGCATCGTTGATACCGTCACCAATCATGGCAACGGTTTTGTGTTTCTCCTGAAGGGTGCGGATGACCTGCTCTTTATTCTGAGGCAGGACCTCGGAAATGACAGTATCAGCGCCGATTTGGCGGCCTATCGCTTCGGCCGTGCGTTTATTATCACCTGTGAGCATAACAACATCAATGCCCATATGATGAAACTCGTCAATGGCTGTTTTGCTTGTCGGCTTGACTGTATCGGCGACGGCAATGAGACCTATAAGCTTTTGATGACGGGCAAAATAAAGCGGTGTCTTTCCTTCGGAAGCCAGCTGTTCACCGATAGCTTCAAAATTGCCCAGGTCTGTTTTTTCACTTTTTAGAAATTTTGGATTTCCAGCAAGAACGTCGTCGCCGTTAATGCGTCCGCGGATGCCGAGCCCAGGCATGGCATCGAAATCTTCGGTTTTCAAAAGTTCTATATTTTTTTCGGCAGCAGCTTCGGTGATAGCACCGGCAAGCGGATGCTCTGAAAATCGCTCAAGTGATGCAGCAATAGTTAAAAGTGTATCTGAGGAAATATTTTCAGCCGGATAAATGTCGGTAACGGACGGCTTTCCAAAAGTAATCGTTCCTGTTTTATCCATGACAACGGTATCAATCTTGTGCGCTGTTTCTAAGGCATCGCCGGATTTAATTAAAATACCGTTGCCGGCGCCTTTGCCGGTACCGACCATAATGGCGACAGGGGTTGCAAGACCGAGGGCGCACGGACAGGAAATGACGAGGACGGCAATTGCTGTTGATAAAGAAAAACTGAATGTCTGTCCGGCAATAAAATACCACACGATAAAGGTTATGGCGGCAATAGTCATGACTGCCGGTACAAAAATACCGCTGACTTTATCGGCGAGGCGGGCAATCGGCGCTTTGCTGGCACTTGCCTCCTCCACAAGGCGGATAATCTGAGAGAGGGTACTGTCCTCGCCGACCTTATCAGCGCGGATTTTTAAAACGCCGGTGCCGTTGACTGCGGCGGAAAGCACCCGGTCACCTTCGCATTTTTCAACAGGAATACTTTCGCCGGTAAGCGCAGCCTCATTGACGGCCGAGTAACCTGAAATTACTGTGCCGTCTACAGGGATACTTGTGCCGGGGCGAATCAGCAGAATATCGCCGGCACGCACGGCTTTGACGGGGATTTCTTCTTCAGTGTCTCCGTTTAGCCGGATTGCTGTTTTTGGTGCAAGATTGATAAGCTTTTCAATGGCTTCGGAGGTTTTACCCTTTGAGCGCGTTTCCATATATTTTCCGAGTGTAATTAATGTCAGAATCATCACGGCGGATTCAAAATATAAATCGTGCATATATTGGTGGACAAGGCTCATATTGCCATGACCGAAGCCGTAGGCCATCTGGTAAATTGCAAAAATGCCGTAAACTAAGGAAGCACCTGAACCGACGGCAATCAACGTGTCCATATTCGGGACGCCCCTAAAAAGCATCTTAAAGCCGTTGATAAAATATTTTCGGTTGACATAAATAACAGGCAGCGAAAGTAAAAATTGGGTAAAAGCGAAAATAACCGCATTTTCTTCACCCATTAAAAACGGCGGCTGGGGCAGCCCGGCCATAGATCCCATGGCAATGTACATAATGACAATCATAAACAGAATAGATACGGTCAGCCGGAACCGCATATTTTTAATGCCTGTATCAATGACCGGTGGTTTAATGGAATCTGATTTTTTGTTTTCTGAAGACTGAGGGCTTGCGCCGTAACCGGCATTTTCAACAGCCGTGCATATTTGGGCGGAAGAAAGCTGCGTTTCGTCATAATCGACTGTCATGTTGTTAGCTAAAAGATTTACTGTAACATTTTTTATGCCGGGCAGTTTGGCCACACTTTTTTCAACATGAGCGGAGCAGGCAGAGCAGCTCATGCCTGTAATATTAAAATGTTCTTTCAAGAATAACACC
>USSL01000064.1 GCA_900557175.1 uncultured Eubacteriales bacterium | reverse complement strand
TGTCAGCATGGTTGGTACCGATTCCCTGATGCTCCTGGCGGAAGCGCCGATGACACGCTGCGCAAATGCCACATTCTCGTATACATTGCGGTCCTTTAACAGCCGGAAGTCCTGGAAAATCATTCCCAGCCTCCTGCGGTACTTGGGAATGTAGCGCCTGGGCATCTTCCCGAGGTTCATATCGTTCACGATTATCTTGCCGGAGGTCGGTTCCACCTCTTTTAATAAAAGCTTTAAAAGCGTTGATTTTCCGGCGCCGCTGCCGCCCCGAAGCAATACATGTTCTTTATTTTTAATCGTCAAATTCGTATCGTTAAAAATCGTTTTATCGCCATAAGCAAAACACATATGCTCAATATCAATAGACGCTTCGTCAATCGCCGTCGCACCATCATAGGTCTCTGTCGGAAAATTCAGTTCTTTAATCACATTGAGCTTAATATCCTTACATGATTTAATAAGACTGTAATCATTCATCACCATATACATCGGTGAAATAAGAATATTCATCAAAGACAAGGTTACAGGGAAATAAACTGCTTCCATCTGACCTCCAATCACAAGCAGTGCGCTTGCGAACATAAGCAGCATCTGCACAATCGCCGAAAAATAATTGACAAAGCTGTTCAGAATACTTGTCATAAACTCAGACTTTGCATGATATTTTTCATTCATTTTTGTGCGTTCATTAAAAAGCTTCATAAAATTTTTTAACGCATTGGATTTATAAATCACCGGATAGCCTCTTAAACCATCGTCTATTGCCTCATTATAACTTCCAAGCACATCCATATAAGTCTTATTATGTTTTGAAGCTTGAGCAGACAGCTTATTTGTCACGAGCACAGAAATCGCACCCGCCGCTAAAATCAGCACAGTAAACAATATGTTGATATTCATGGCATAAATTAAAGCAATGACAAAGGTTGTCATCTGCGTCACCATATCCGCAATCATCTCTACATAATTTTTTTGCAGAAAACCGATATCATCATTAAAAAGTGACATATAATATGTTCTGTCCTTTTCCTTAAATGCTGCCGGCGACCTTGCAAGAATATTGTTCATCAGCCCTGTCTTAACATCCATATTCCATTTACAGCACGCCTTTTTTCTAAAATAAAGGAAACCGTAGCGAATACCAAAACTTACAGCCGCATAAACAGCTAGCCAAACCACTGCTGCTGTAATTAAATCATGCTGTCCCTCCACCGCAATTTTTGAAACAAGCTCAATTAAATATGTAAATCCCAACGATCCAACAAAAAATAGTGCTGAGAAAATAAAATACATCACAAAATTGAAATTCGTGTGAATAAGCTTCTTTCTGTCTGAAATTTTCATGTCAACCCCTCCGTAAAACTACATTTCTTGGCTATGAATACACCATGCCTTATGACTTGTTCATAGATATGATTAAAAGGCTATCTTTTGATATATATCATAACGCATACTATTATACAATGCAATATAGTGTTTTAAAAAATCAGCTTGAACAAAATCAACTTTGATTCATACAAAAATCCCCCGCAGACATCTGTCAATCACAGTTTCCCATGTCTGCGGGGGCGTTGTTTTACATCATTTTGTCAATCATTTCAAGCACTGCATTGCCAAGCGCTGCAGATTTTGCATCGGCATCTTCAAGGGATGTGCCCTTAATACCGTAGTAGAACTTAATCTTCGGCTCTGTGCCGGACGGTCTGACGCAAAGCCATGCATCATCGTTCATGTCAAAATAAAGAACGTTGGAATTTGGAAGTCCTGTCGGCTTTACTTCGCCGGTCTTTAAGTCTGTGACTTCATCCTTCTTGTAATCTCTGAAAGAAAGTACTTCGTAACCGGCAATGGCTTTCGGCGGATTTTCCCGAAGCTTCGTCATAATTGCCTGAATCTTTGCAAGACCTTCGATGCCTGATAAGCCAATGGCTTTGACATCATCTTTATAATAACCGTAAGCTTCGTACATATCCAGCATCGCATCCCACAGTGTCTTGCCCTGTGTCTTATAATAGGCAGCGGCGTCGCAGAGTGCCATCGTTGCAACAATCGCATCTTTATCGCGGGCGTGTGTGCCGATCAGACAGCCGTAGCTTTCCTCAAAGCCGAAAAGATATGTACCTTTGCCGGACTGCTCAAAACCTAAAATCTGCTGACCGATATACTTAAAGCCTGTCAGACATTCAATCAGGCGCACGCCATAATGCTTTGCAATGGCGTCAGCCATGTTTGTCGTCACGATTGTCTTAATGAGGGCGCCGTCCTCAGGAAGCTTTCCGTCTTTTGCCTTTATCTGGCTGATTGTATATTCACCGAGAAGACAACCGGACATATTGCCTGTCAGTGCATGATATTCGCCTGTCTTATCTTTCACATAAACGCCGAGACGGTCAGCATCCGGATCTGTTGCAAGCACTAAGTCCGCATTAATTTTCTTTGCCATCTTAAGTCCTAAAACAAAAGCCTCCTCCGACTCAGGGTTCGGGTAGCCAACTGTCGGGAACTCACCGTCAGGAAACTCCTGCTCAGGCACAACATAAACATTGTTAAAGCCGATTTCCTTTAAAATTCTTCTTGCCGGAATGTTGCCTGTACCGTGAAGCGGTGTGTAAACAATTTTAAGTTCATCGCCTACAGCCTGAATGGCATCGGCATGTCTGACCTGCTTCTTTAATTGTTCAATGTACTTATCGTCAATATCCTTACCAATGACAACATATGTGCCATTGGCAGCGGCCTCGTCTTTAGTCATCGTCAGCACTGTATGATAATCTGTCACCGCCTTGACCTCATCCATAATGCCGGTATCATGCGGCGGCGTAATCTGAGCGCCGTCCTCCCAGTAAACCTTGTAGCCGTTGTACGCCGGAGGATTGTGGCTCGCCGTAATATTAATGCCCGCAATACAGCCAAGCTCTCGCACGGCAAAAGATAATTCCGGCGTTGGTCTTAATGATTCAAAAATATAAGCTGTAATGCCATTGGCAGCCAGTGTGCGCGCCGCCTCGTCGGCAAACTCCGGTGACATCCGTCGTGAATCGTAGGCGATGGCAACACCCTTTGCCTGACCGCCCTGCTTTTTAATATAATTTGCAAGTCCCTGCGTTGTCTTTCTGACAACATAAATATTCATACGGTTAGTCCCGGCGCCGATAATTCCACGAAGCCCCGCCGTGCCAAATTCCAAGTCCGTATAAAAACGCTCTTTAATTTCATTTTCATCGTCTTTGATTGCCAAAAGCTCTGCCTTTGTCTTTTCATCAAAATACGGATTTGACAGCCACTGTTCATACACTTCTCGGTAGTCCATCAAATTTACCTCCCTTTTGTAAGTTTCTTAGCATTATTATACACTATAATTGTTCGAAAATAAATAGTTTATTCAGTATATTATTCGACAAAATTCATCAAGAAAGCTGTTTTTTACGTCGATATCCTCAATACATTTTTTCAGCTTTTCTGTATTTTGACCGGACATCCAGCTTTTTCTTGAATTGTAATAATGATTGGCAATTTTCCAGAATTTTTCCGGATAAGAAAGTAAAAGATACAGATATTCTTTTTCCCGTCTGCTTATCGTCCGCTCTTTTTCGTAAGCTGTAAGCATCGCGCTGCCGAGCGCCAAATCCCAATGATGTTTCTCTAGAACTTTACGCATCATCTGATATAAATCCTGCATCAGTGTTCCCGGCACTGAACGCTCAAAGTTGACTGTCGCTGTCTCCTTTCCGTTAAAAAGCACATTATGATAGCTGTAATCACCGTGAATAAAGCTTCCGTCCCCGACAGCCTGCTCAAAAATTTCATCCGCAGCCTTTGCCTCATAAAGCACGCCGGTCCTTAATGCCTGCGTATAAAATATACTGTAATAATTCATATAAAGCACTTCAAATTCATTTTTAATCTTCTTTGACTGCACATAGTTCATAATTGTTTTCATTTCCCGGCTTCGCCGCGAAAAAAGTCGTCCGGCGCTTTTAGGCTTATATTTTTTAAGCCACTCACAATCAATATGAATATGTCCGGCCGCCCTGTGAAGCGCCGCCATATCGGAAACGGCGCGAAGAAGCTGTGTCTTATCCCTGACGTCACATTCCCGGCCGCCGTACCACTGCCGCATGACAAAATGACCGCCGAAGCCATCATCCGCCCATAACTGATGATCCGAAGTAAGCATCAGAGCGTCCACATTTTTATAGCCGCCTTCCCGGATGGCTTCTTTGAGCGACTTTTCATAAATAAGATGATTTTCCCCATACGGATACGCCTTTAATAGCTTCAAGCCATCATCCGTCACACAGACAAACCCTCCCCTTGTCCGATAACTGTCCGTGATTTTAAAAGGATACATGTCCGCAGCCGCCTTTATTTTTTCATCCAGCAAAAAAATCCCTCCAATCTTAAACCTCTGTCTAAGATATGAAGGGATTTTATATTTTATGACACAGGAAAATCCTATATCATCCTTATAGGATATGGATACCGGCCGCCTCACACGTCTCTACCATCGTCTCCGGCCAGACTGACGCCTGAACCTCGCCGATATGGGCTTTTCTCAGAAAAAACATACATATTCGCGACTGTCCGATACCGCCGCCGACAGTGTATGGCAATTCACCGTTTAAAAGTGCGCTTTGAAACGGAAGCTGTGCCCGATCCATACAGCCTCTGATTTCCAGCTGTCGGAGCAGCGCATCCTCATCGACACGGATACCCATAGATGACAGTTCTAAAGCAATATCAAGCACCGGATAGTAAACTAAAATATCGCCGTTTAATTCCCAGTCATCATAATCCGGCGCGCGACCGTCATGAGGCTTTCCGCTGTCTAAGTTCCCGCCGATTTTCATAAGAAAGACAGCACCCTTTTCCTTTGTAATTAAAAGTTCTCTTTCCTTTGGCGTCTTATCCGGATACATATCCTCAAGCTGCTGCGTCGTCATAAAAAATATCTCATCAGGAAGTATCGGATGGATGTAACCATACTTTTCTGACATAAACTTTTCGGTATAGCGCAGCGCGTCATAAACACGGCGCACAATATTTTTAAGCGTTGTCACATTACGCTCGCCTTTTGTGATAATTTTTTCCCAGTCCCACTGGTCCACATAAATCGAATGGATATTATCCGTATCTTCATCGCGGCGAATGGCGCTCATATCTGTGTAAAGCCCCTCACCCGGCAAAAAGCCGTAGCGTTTTAAGGCAAGACGTTTCCATTTTGCCAGTGAATGAACAATTTCAAAAGGCTTATCGTCCTGCTCTTTGACACCGAAGCTTACCGGACGCTCCACACCGTTTAGCGTATCATTAAGACCGCTCCCCGGTTCTACAAACAAAGGCGCTGAAACACGTGTCAGATTCAGCTGATTGGCCAGTTCCCTCTCAAAATAGTCTTTTACATATTTAATTGCAATTTCTGTCTCGCGGATGCCTAAATCCGTGACATACCCTTTAGGTATCATTAACTGGCTCATGCCATCACTCCCTCACGTTATCACTTTACTTTGCTAAGTCTACCACGCACCTGTTCTTTTGTCAACCCGGATTTCACTGAAAACGATTTTAACATACGGGCTCTTATATTTCGAACGCTAATTATTCCCGCTTCCGAAAAATACATTATCCCGTCCGCTTTTGTCAAACAAATGATTGTACTGAAGCGTTGCATAGTCATTTAAAAGACTGGCATACGGCGTCTCATCCCGCTCACCTGCCGGATACATCGTACCGTCGTTATCTATAATCACATTGGCTGTAATAACCGGCAGTGTCTCTCTGAGATTTGACAGCCACTGCTGATAACCCGTCATGGGCAGCCCTGCTTTTTCTAAAAGCAGCGTACTCAAATAGTTGGCGCTTATTTTATCAATCTGCTCATCTTCAATATCATAATTTGCCCACATCACAAACGGCACAAGATACCTGTTTTGCTGCTGCTCAAGCGGATACACCTTATTTGTATCATAGATGGCATTAATCACATAATCGCCGGGCTGATGGTCGCCAAACATCAGCACAATCGTCGGCTCGTCATAGTCCTTAAAAAAATCCACAAGATTTTCAAAGGCTGTATCGGATTTCTTAATCAGCGATAAATACCTGTCCATATAGTCTTTATTGTAATCATTTTCGACGCCGAGAAGTTCGATTTCCTGATTAAAATTTGAATATGTATCAAAATAACCGCCGTGATTTTGCATCGTCACTGCAAATGTAAACAGCGGCGCCTCATCCTCATGTCTTTCATATCTTCCCGTAATCATATTTACGAGCGACTCATCGGATATATACTCTCTCATGTATGAAACCTCGTCATTCAGATAGCAGTCCCTTGACCGCATATCCTCAAGGAAGTAGGATTCATCAAAACCAAAAAACGGATAAACAATATTTCGATTCCATCCGCCCGCATTATACGGATGCAGGGCAATTGTATGATACCCAAGATTTTTGGACAGTGACGACGCCAAGTTCGGCGTCACATCTTTGATATACTGCTGATAGGCAATACTTCCCGGCGGCAGAAATGCCATCGTATCGCCGGTGAGAAATTCAAATTCTGAATTTGCTGTATTTCCGCCAAGTACAGAGGCTGTCATCTTTCCCGAAACACAATTATCAAGCTCCCCGTTTAATGCTGAATGTACAAACGGCATATAGTCCTCATTTGTTTCAAAATCAGCAATGTCTGCCATATCCGAAAATGATTCGTTCATAATCACGACAATATTCGGATATTCCTCTTTTGTGTCCGCCGGCAGCGCCTGAAAATCGTGTGTCAGCGTCTCAACACTTTCGCTGCCGTAATTGTCCGGCACATCCTTCTTCAAATACTTAAGATTTGTGAGAAATGAAACTGTAAAGCCATTGTTTCTGTACATGACATTCGGCGTAAATAAAATGTCATCCATCGCAAAGGCACTGACAGCCATCGGCGTCTGCAAAAATGTCACATAAAAAAAGCAAAAGACAAACGAGGCAATGATTGCAATACTGCGCTTGGCAGACCATTTGATTTTGACATCTGTTCTTGAAGCAAGCACCGCTGTCAGAACAAAAATACATGTAATCATCACAACACGGCCATCCAGCGAAAATACATAATTGACCGTCACGCTCAGCGCCGTCGATACGGACAATAAATCCCACGGCACAACCGGCGTTCCCCTGAATGCAACAACATAATAATTAATTAAACCAATGACCATCATGGCAAGCGTGAGCACACTGAGCGCTGCGCTGCTTTTTCCAAAAATAAACAACAGAATAATAAAAACAAGATAAAACAGGCATAGATTCAAAAGCTGAATCGGTGCTGTCATATCTGTCAGTGCTAAATGCGAATATCCCTCGAGCGCATAAAAGCATATGGCCGGAATCACAGCCATAAAGATGATACTTACTTTTCTGTTCATTTTAAAACCGAAGAACAGTGCTGCACCTATGAGCGGCAAAAGTAAAATCGCTGCCGCGTGATAAGGCCATTCAAAACCTTCCAGCACAATGCTGACAACAAGTGCTGCCAAAAGCAGCACACTGACAATCACGCCGACCACCCTGCGCCATCGTTTTTGTGTCCATAAAGAACCTTCGATATTCTTCATTTTTATCCTCTTTCTATTGATATTCAGACAAACAAGCACTGCATATTTGCTGACAGGCTGCCCGAAGACCGCCCGCTGTCTTTTTTTTCACCTGTGTATCCTCAATAAAAACCGGCGGCAGTATTTCTATTTTCAGGCAGGGCTTCTTCTTTATAAGCCCCCGAAAGCCCGACGGCCTCTTTTGGGAAATTACAAGCGGAAGTACCGGAACACCGGCTTTTGCGGCCAGCCTGAAAGCTCCGTTTTTAAAGCCGCGTATCTCTTTTGCATACGGAATAAGCACACCCTCCGGGTAAATATGGACAAGCGCCCCGTCTTTAAGTGCCGTTTCCATCTCTGAAAACATCTCTATGGCAAGCGCTGTCTTCTGGGACATCGGTACTGCGCCGAGTATTTTCAGAAGGTGTCCGGCAAACGGAATCCTGAAATTTGATTCCAGTGAAACAAAATAACGCCGTCGTCCCCAAAGTGCTGTATTCACCATCGTACAATCCATCGGATGAATATGATTGCAGATTGTGACCGCACCTGTGTTTCTGACCGCCTTCAGATTTTTACGTCCCTTAACAGTTGTTCCAAACCATATGTAATTAAATACAGTCAGCACTGCCGTCGCCATATTTAAAAGAACTGAGCGAAAGAACCGTTCATAATATCTGTCTCTTAAATAATTATAGCCCGGCCCGACTTCAAAACGGACAGGCTCCCACATATGGAAAACCTGTTCTTCTTCTTTGAGCCTTGCCTCCTGCTTATCCATTGCCATGCCTCCGTTCGCGAAGCGCTGTCTCAAACATAGTCTCTGCCGCTGACACGCACGCCTCTAAAGCATACTTTTTCGCC
>USSL01000063.1 GCA_900557175.1 uncultured Eubacteriales bacterium | reverse complement strand
TAATATTCTGAATCTGTTCGTCTGTAACGCCCTCTGCAAAGAAAGCGGACACACCGACATTTTTCTCAGCGCTTGAAACCGTTTCGCGGAAATTATAAATCACACTGAAGAAAACGCCGAACAAAAACAGACAACACGTAATCGTACCGATGGACGCCAGTGAAAAAAGTCTGTTTCTGTGTATATTTTTAAAGCCCTGCTTAACGCAGTACATAAATCTGCTAAACCTCATAATATCCACCCTTTGCCTCATCACTGACAATCACACCGTTGCTCATTGTGATGACTCTTTTCTGCATTTTTTCTACGATATCCTTATTATGCGTGACAACGATTACTGTTGTACCGCGCATATTAATTTCTTCCAGCAGACGCATAATTTCCAGCGCATTTTTAGGATCAAGGTTACCGGTCGGCTCATCAGCCAAAATAACCGGTGGATTATTTGCAAGGGCACGCGCTAAGGCAACTCTTTGCTGCTCACCGCCGGAGAGTTCCTTCGGATAAGCGTCGGCCTTTTCTGACAGTCCGACAATATTTAAAAGCTGCGGCACTGTGTCCTTAATCATCTTCGTGCTCTTTCCGACAACACGCATGGCAAACGCAATATTTTCAAAAACTGTTCTGTCCTTTAAAAGACGGAAGTCCTGAAATACAACGCCGATACCGCGGCGCATCTTCGGCACTCTTTTCCTTCTGAGCTTTCCGATATTTTGATTATTCATGAAAATGGCGCCTGAAGTCGGCTCCAGTTCCTTTAAAAGTAACTTAAATAACGTCGTCTTTCCTGAGCCGCTTGTGCCGACGATAAACACAAACTCGCCCTTTCTGATTCTTAAGCTGATGCCGTTTAATGCAGACACACCGGTTGAATATGTCTTATATACATTATCCAAAGCAATCATCGGCTTTTACCTCCTTAGTATTGAAACGTCTCCATATACTTCATATACTTCACAACCATCAGCGCTATCTTAAATGTAATCGCATCCTCGAAAATACGCAGATCAAGTCCTGTGCTTTTCTGAAGCTTGTCAAGACGGTATACGAGTGTATTTCTATGGATATAAAGCTGCCTTGATGTTTCTGAAACATTCAGGCTGTTTTCAAAAAACTTATTGATTGTTGTTAAAGTTTCTTCATCGAAATCATCCGGTGACTTTCCGTCAAAAATTTCCTTAATAAACATCTTGCAAAGTGGTATCGGAAGCTGATAAATAAGACGGCCGATACCGAGATTGCTATAAGCAACAACTGTGCGGTCACTGTAAAAGATTCTTCCTACATCAAGCGTCATCTTCGCTTCCTTGTAAGAACGGGATACATCTTTAATCTCACCGACAATTGTTCCAAGTGAAACTCTCACATCCGGCATCTCTGCACCTACAAGCATGTCTTTCACACCTTTTGCATATTTACAGAGATCCTCGTAAGTTTCATCTTCATCAACCTCTTTAACAATGATGACATTCTTTTCATCGACAGCTGTCACAAATTCCTTCGAGCTTACCTCAAGGGCATCGCGGACAATCTCAAGCGCATTCACTTCCTTGTCAAGATTTGTCTCTATAATCATGACAATTCTCTTTGCATCGGTTTCGATGTGCAGCTTTTTGGAACGGTTATAAATATCCACCAGCAGCAAATTATCCAGCAAAAGATTTTTAATAAAATTATCCTTATCAAACCGCTCTTTATATGCGACAAGAAGATTTTGTGTCTGGAAGGAAGCGATTTTTCCGACCATGTAAACATCGTCACTGTCACCCTTTGCCAAAATAACAAACTCAAGCTGGTGCTCATCAAATACTTTAAAAAACTGATAACCGGCCAGTACCTGACTGTCTGCCGGTGAATTTACAAAATCCAGCACTGCGCTCTCATATCCGTCTGAAAGCTCAAACGTTGAGGCAAGCAGCTTGCCCTCTGTATCCATCACACATAAATCAACTCTTGTGATAGCCTTTAAACCTTCGATACTATTTTGAAGAACCTGATTTGAAATCATATGCCGTCACTCCCCTATATCATTATTTTTGTTTTTTACGTCTGACTGCTCATTATTATTTTAATGCAAAAACCACAAAAAATAAAGAGGAATTTCTGCTTTTTTTTACCATTACACCGCAATTGTTAAATTTCTATTACAGTTTAATTGCGTATTTATCATTTGTCAAGTGAAAACACAAATTTTTAACGATTTAGGCAATTTTTACCCACAGATTTTACTGACAATTTGCACAAACCCTCACAAATTTTTGACGTTTCAAATCAATCATTTTATTTTTTCTGACTTGGGATTTTTTCAAATATTATGCTATAATGAGCACATCCCATGCGATTATAGCGCGCATCACAGACAACTCATTCTACAGCAAAGGAGTATTTTATGATAAACGAACACACGACCATTTTAATTACGGGCGCTTCCCGCGGCATCGGCCGGGCCGCTGCCCTTTTACTTGCCCGGTACGGGTGCCGGCGTATACTGACCTGCCGTCAAAATACGGCTGCCCTGAATAAAACAGCCGACATCGCCAGAGCTTTTGGCAGCCAATGTCTCACTTTTACTGCCGACGCCTCGGATTATGATGCCATGGCAGCCATTTTTGCCGCTGCCAAAGAACAATTCGGCAGCATTGACGTTCTTATTAACAACGCCGGTATTTCCCATATCGGACTTTTTACAGATATGACGCCATCCCAGTGGCAGCACATCATGCGCACAAATACTGAATCTGTTTTCACATGCTGCCACCTTGCCATCCCGGCAATGGTACACAAAAAATCCGGCTGTATTATTAATATTTCTTCTGTATGGGGCAATGTAGGCGCTTCCTGCGAGGCTGTCTATTCCGCCTCAAAAGGTGCCATTACAAGCTTTACAAAGGCACTTGCAAAAGAGCTTGCCCCAAGCGGCATCACCGTCAATGCCATCGCCTTCGGCGCTATTGACACCGAAATGAACCAATGCCTTTCCGAAGACGAGCGGACTGCCCTTGCTGATGAAATCCCTGCCTGCCGCTTCGGAAGTCCTGATGAAGCCGCACAACTTATCTGTCAGCTGATCGACGCCCCGAAATATCTGACCGGTCAGGTGATCACAATGGATGGCGGCTGGATTTAAAAAATTTCTACAATCCCATGTCGTCAAAGAGGCGGTGCCGTGGCACCGCCTCTTTAAGCATCTCCAAAACAGGATGCGTTTATTTTGTATAGTTGTCAAAATAGCCCTGAACTAAAATAATCGGTGTACCTTTATCGCCGCTGCCGGATGTTAAATCTGCCAGTGAACCGATTAAGTCTGTCAGTCTTCTCGGTGTTGTTCCCTGAGAAACCATATTTCCTGTAAGGCTTTCCGCTTTTTCATCTTTTTCACGAATATATTCGGAAATCGCGCTCTTTAGGGCATCACCCGATAAATCAGCAAAGTCATTGTCTGCAAGATATTTTAACTTCACTTCGTTTGGCGTACCCTCAAGACCTGCTGTATAAGCCGGAGATACAACCGGATCTGCAAGCTCCCAAATCTTTCCTACAGGATCTTTAAATGCACCGTCGCCGTAAACCATAACTTCAACATGCTTGCCTGTCTTTTCGATGATAGATTTCTGAATGCGCTCTACGATTTCATCACATTGAATAGGGAACAGCTTTACGCTGTCTTCTGTCGCTTTATTGGAGCCTAAAAGACCGTATTTGTCATTATAGCCGCTGCCGTCAATGCTTTCTGTCATAATATCATCCAATGTATAAACAAGCTTTGCGCCGGCTTCCTTTAAAATTCTCTTTGTACGCACTCTTGTATGAATATCACATGAAAGTACACAATCTGTATATTCTAAAATAGCCTTTGGATTATTTGCAAAAACAATCTCAACTTCTGCACCGCAGTCTTTAATGAGCTGTTTATAATATTCAACATAATCCACACCTGTAAATGTATGCTTTTTATAGCCGAAAAGTGCTCTGTACTTTTCTTCTGTAAGCACATCACTCCACGGATTTACGCCCGCCGCATCCAAATCATCCAAAGATACTAAATGGTTGCCGACTTCATCTGACGGATAGCTTAACATAAGCACGACTTTCTTACAGCCGCTTGCAATACCTTTTAAACAGATTGCAAAACGGTTACGGCTCAAAATAGGGAAAAGCACGCCAACAGTCTCGTCGCCAAACTTTGCTTTAACATCCTTTGCAATCTGTGCTACAGTTGCGTAGTTTCCCTGTGCTCTTGCCACAACGGCCTCTGTCACGGCGATAACATCCTTATCTCTTAACTCAAAGCCTTCACTTTTTGCTGCTGCAAGGACAGAATCTACAACGATTGCCGCAAGATCATCGCCCTGTCTAATAATCGGCGCTCTCACACCTCTTGAAACTGTTCCAACGAGTCTTTCCATCTCTATTCCTCCTGAAATCATAATGATATTTATCTATGGTGTTCGGGCTTATGAAAGCCCGACATCAGCTTCCCGGAAGCTTTCACACAAGCTCCCATTATTAAATCGCGCAACTATTTTAGCACATTTTTTCCGGTCTGTCACTAAAATTCGACAAATACCTAATTTCTTTTTTCATATTTGCCTTCTGCCAGCGAAAGTCCGGCCATGATAAAGATGCTATCAAGCATAGCGCCAATACATGTGAGAATTGCCCACGGTGTATCCTGACCGATTAAAAGCGGCAGTCCGAGCAGACAAAAAATTGCTGAAAACATAAGCCAAAGCGCCCCTGCCGTCCGATTGTATTTTTTTACATCTGTCACTTCAATTTTTTTACTGACGTTCGCCCAGTACCGCCTCGCTTTCTTTGAAAAAAGCGTGTAGATACCAAGCGCTCCGAAGCCGGCGCCGATAATCTCCCAGCCGATAAAAGCAAAAATCATATGCTCTCCTCCCTATACATCCTTCAATTTAATAGCCCCTTATTCTGTCATCACTGTCATCTGTCGTTTTTTCAATTGAACGAATGACAACATAATAACCACAGCTGTCATTGACTCTGACATACACACGGTCACCGGCCTTATGCCCCATAATTGCGCGGCCAATCGGCGATTCATTGCTTATACGTCCTGCCAGCGAATCCTCGCGGATGGTTGTCACAAGCTTGTATGTTTCTTCCTCGTCATCATCTTCAAAATAGAGGCGGACTGTATTATTCATACCGACCTCATCCTCTGCCGAATGATCCTCAATGACCTGCGCTGTCCGAACCATCCGCTCTAAATAACGGATACGGCTCTCATTTCTATTCTTATCCTTTTTTGCCGCATGATATTCGAAATTATCACTTAAATCGCCGTGTTCTCTCGCCTCTTTCACTGCCGCGATCGCATTCTTTCTGACGACAAGCTTCCGGTATTCAATCTCCTCTTTAAGCTTTTCAATATCACTTTCAGTTAATTTATCATACATTTTTACGCCTCCCCCGCAAACATCGGCGTTGACAAATAACGGTCTCCGTTGTCCGGCAAAATGACAACAATATTTTTTCCCGCATTTTCAGGACGGCACGCAAGCTGTCTCGCCGCAAAAACGGCGGCGCCTGAAGATATACCAACTAAAATACCTTCTGTCTTTGCAATATCCGCCCCTGTTTTTATAGCGTCTTCATTGCTCACGGTAATAACTTCATCATACACCTTTGTATCAAGAATTTCCGGCACAAAACCGGCACCGATCCCCTGTATTTTATGAGGTCCGGCAGAACCTCCTGAAAGCACCGGCGAAGCTTCCGGCTCCACAGCCACAATACGGATATCCGGATTTTTTTCTTTTAAATATGTGCCTGCACCTGTAATTGTACCGCCGGTACCAACGCCGGCCACAAAAATATCAACCTTACCGTCCATATCATCCCAAATCTCAGGGCCTGTCATCTCGTAATGCGCCTTTGCATTTGACGAATTCACAAACTGTCCGGCAATAAAGCTGTCCGGTATCTCACCTGCTAATGCCTCTGCCTTTTCAATAGCGCCCTTCATACCTTTAGCGCCTTCTGACAGCACAAGCTCGGCGCCATAAGCCTTCATAAGATTTCTCCGCTCTACACTCATCGTATCCGGCATCACAATAATAATCCTATATCCTCTTGCTGCCGCAATTGATGCAAGTCCTATCCCCGTATTGCCGCTTGTCGGCTCAATAATGACCGAACCCTTCTTTAATCTTCCGTCTGCCTCAGCGTCCTTAATCATATAGAGCGCTGCCCTGTCTTTAATGCTTCCGGCCGGATTCATTCCTTCAACCTTTGCAAACACCCGTGCCTGTACATCTTTTTGTTTTAATTCTAAAAGCGGTGTGCCGCCAATCATATCCGCCGCTGATTTATAATAATTCATACCGATACCTCCTTATGATCTTTTGCTTCCAACATTTTTTATACTAACACACCATTTTCTACCCATCAATTATTTTTTTCTTCCATTTTATGATGTCCGAGACGCACCGCTTCCATCATTGCCTGTTCTTCCTTCGGAAGTGCTGAAAGCAGATAATGGCCGCAGCTGCCTTCTTTATTCATATAAACTTTTCGCATCTCGGCTTTTGCCGTCTCAATTTCATCCCTCAAACCACGGGTCGAAATACGGGCAGCGCCCTGCCCGAGAATAATGACCTGTTCAAGGGCATCTGACGTTGCCACTGTCACATGATGCCTGCGCCCGATTTCATGGACTGTCTTTTCAATATATTGATCGGCTGTTTCCGCCGCTTTCGTATAAACAACAAAAATATTTTTATATGTTGAAATCTCTCCCGGATGCCCGTCAACGCGATAAGCATCAAACACAAGAATCAAAATATTTTTCTTAAAGCCCTGATAATTGCATAAAATATCCATCAGCTTCGTTCTGGCACTGTCAATATTAACTTTGGCAAGCTCTTTTAAATCATCCCACGCAAAGATAATATTGTAGCCGTCTACAAGAAGATATTCCTTCACCGCTGTCTTCTCTTTCTTTGACGCATTATCTTTTGTCTCACGATTTTCCCGGCGCAATATATCACTGCTTCTATTAAAATGATTTCTGTCCCGCTTCACAGGCCCATATGTTCTTGAAAAAATTTCTTCAAGCTCCTTATCATCAGCAATGCCGATAGATGACGTATTTTTAGGAAAAACTTCAGACAGCAGCTTTTTATCCGCCTTTTCCTTCATGCCCTCAAGGTGCATGTAAGATGTCACCTGCTGCCACGGCACAACAAAGCCTGCACCGTGAGCGCAAAATACCGAGCCTGTCGGGTTATCCAAATCTCTCTCAGAATCATAGTCTGCTGCTGCAATAACTTCTTCCGCATTATGGCACGGCTCATAGCCGCCCAAAGAAGCCGCCAGTCTTCCCCTGCCTTTTGTATAAGCCGTCACCTCGGCCTGATAATCACGCATATTAAAAACCGGCGCATGTCCTGTAATCACTGTCATCTCATCTGAAATTTCAGGCGGCTCAAAGCTGCCGTACATTTTTTGAATATCTGCAAGTGCCCGTCCTGCATTTTCCTTTGGCACCTCGAGCCTGAATGCATAAACCGGTTCAAGAAGCACACTTTTGGCACACTTTAATCCGTGGCGCACTGCCCTGTAGGTTGCCTGTCTGAAATCGCCGCCCTCTGTATGCTTTAAATGAGCCCGTCCGGAAATCAGTGTAATTTTCATATCTGTAATTTCCGATCCGGTCAATACCCCGACATGCTGCTTCTCTGCCAAATGTGTGAGAATCAGCCGCTGCCAGTTTCTGTCAAGCATATCCTCGCTGCACTCCGTGTCAAATACAAGACCACTGCCCCGCTCACCCGGTTCCAGCTTTAAATGGACTTCCGCATAATGCCTCAACGGCTCAAAATGTCCGACGCCCTCACAAATATTTTCTATCGTTTCTTTATAAACGATACTTCCCGAATCAAAAGAAATATCAAACCCAAAGCGTTCTTTAATAAGGCTTGTAAGAACCTCTATCTGAACTGTTCCCATGACCTGCGCATGAATTTCTGCAAGCTTTTCATTCCATGCAATACGAAGCTCAGGAATTTCCTCCTCCAGCTGCCTAAGCTTTGTCAGCGCTTCATTGACATTCACTGACGGCGGCAGCGACATCTTATACGTCATCACCGGCTCTAAAACAGGCATGCCTGATGCCTGCTCAATGCCAAGTCCCTGTCCGGCATACGTTCTTGTAAGTCCCGTCACCGCACATATTTCACCGGCAAAGACTTCATTGACTGTCCTATAGCTGCTGCCGGAATAGATTCTTAACTGGTCTGCCTTCTCCTCCCACACATCGCTGCTGCCGCCATTTGTGAGCATCATCTTTACTTTAAGGCTGCCGCCTGTAATTTTCATATATGTGAGCCGCGCGCCCTTATCATCTCTCGCAATTTTATAAACCTTCGCCCCGAAAGCTTCCGGCCACTGCGGACACCTTGTATACCGATCAAAACCATCCA
>USSL01000062.1 GCA_900557175.1 uncultured Eubacteriales bacterium | reverse complement strand
AGTCCCTTTGGATCTGTGATGGCAAGGTGGCGCGCCGGAATGATAACATCTGTGTCTACATTTTCTCCATACTTAAATACATGTCCGCATGCTTTCATAGTTTTTCCTTCCTTTCGTGTCTGTTCTACGCCTCTTTTATAAGCCTAAGGCATCCGGCCCGCAGATTTTCCCTGTGACGGCACTGGCCGCAGCGACAGCCGGGCTTGCAAGATAAATTTCAGATGTGACATGTCCCATTCTGCCGACAAAGTTCCGGTTTGTCGTTGAAACGCAGCGTTCGCCCTCGGCAAGAATGCCCATATAGCCGCCAAGACACGGACCGCATGTCGGTGTACTGACAATAGCGCCTGCCTCAATAAATGTCTGAATATAACCGGCGTTCATAGCATCGAGGTAAATCTGTTGTGTTGCCGGGATAATAATGACACGAAGGCCTTTTTTGACTTTGCGTCCTTTTAGTATTTCGGCGGCTGTTTTTAAATCATCAAAGCGGCCGTTTGTACATGAACCGATGACAACCTGATCGATTCGGATATCGTCAATGGCGTCAATCGTATGTGTATTTTCAGGGAGATGCGGAAAAGCAACGGTCGGTTTTAAGGTGCTTAAGTCAATTGTATAGACTTCGTCGTATTCGGCGTCTTCGTCTGCCTCATAAACTGTGTATGCAGAGATGCCTGCGGCATCGCAGGCGGCCTTTCTTTCAGGGTTCATATGTTCTTCAATATATTTGATTGTCTTATCATCGACAGGGAAAATACCGTTTTTGCCGCCGGCCTCGATCGCCATGTTTGCGATTGTGAAACGGTCATCCATTGAAAGATGGGCAATGCCGTTGCCTGTAAATTCCATTGAGCGGTACAGCGCGCCGTCAACGCCAATCAGCCCGATAATATGTAAAATAATATCTTTTCCGCTCACCCACTTGGATGGTTTTCCTGTCAATTCAAATTTAATGGCGGACGGTACTTTAAACCATGCTTTGCCGGTGGACATGCCTGCGGCTGCATCTGTACTGCCGACACCTGTTGAAAAAGCGCCGAGTGCGCCGTATGTACATGTATGGGAGTCTGCGCCAATGACTGTATCACCGGCAGTGACAATTCCTTTTTCAGGAAGCAGGGCATGTTCAATGCCCATCTCACCGACTTCGTAAAAGTGTGTAATATTGTTGCAGTGGGCGAAATCGCGCATACATTTGCAGTTTTGTGCCGACTTAATATCCTTATTCGGTGAGAAATGGTCAGGAATCAGTGCGATTTTATCTTTATTAAAAACACCTTTTTTCTCAAATTTTTCCATTTCATGAATGGCCACCGGTCCTGTGATGTCATTGGCAAGTACCATATCCAAATCCGCCATAATCAGTTGTCCGGCTTTAACTTCCGAAAGCCCGGCGGCGTGCGCCAATATTTTCTGAGTCATCGTCATGCCCATAATTAGTCCTCCTTAAAACCCGGGGTAACCGGTAAAATTTTCTGTATGTATCATATCACATTATTTTTCAAATGAAAAGCAATATTGTAAATTAATGTGATAAAGTGTCACATTCCATATGCATCTGGTCGCATCCATTAAAGTAATTTCCTATGTCATTAAAAAACAGACGGAAACTTTGAAGCTTCCGTCCGTCAACATACAATTTATGAAAGTATACCGCCATTGCTTTCAATGACCTTTTTATACCAGTGCGCAGAGTCTTTAAAGGTGCGCTTTTGTGTCCGGTAATCGACATAAATAAGACCGAAACGTCCCTGATAGCCGTGAGCCCATTCAAAGTTATCCATCAGCGACCATGCGAAATAGCCGTCAATCGGCACTTCAGCGGCTGCTTTTTTAAGATTTTTTAAGTAACTCTCAAGGTAGGCAATGCGGCTGCCGTCGTGAACCGAGCCGTCATCCGACATAAGGTCGATGGCTGCCATACCGCTTTCTGTGACAATCACCGGTTTTTTATAGCGCTCATAAAGAAACTTCGGATGCCAGTAAAGAATTTCAGGTGTGACAGGACTATTGACATTTGTATAAGGAAAGCCGACATCGTCGCGGACAAATTCCGGCTCGCCGTCACGGTTATAGTAAACCATACGGCCATCATAGATGTTTTGACCAATGAAGTCAATCGGCTGGCTTATGAGCTTCATATCTTCCTCTGCAATTTCCGGTAAAACGTCTTTATATTTTTCACATACGTCTTCAGGATATTTGCCGAGGAAAATCGGATCACTCCACCATGTTACACTCCATACCCAGTCCTCTAAAGGAATTTTTTCAAAGGTCATCTTTTTTGAAGCTTCAATATCTTCAGGTGATGATGTTTTCGGATAAGTATACTTTCCTGTCGGTGCAAAGCCAATCTTGACCGGCTGGCTGCTGTATTCGCGCAGTACCTGCACCGCGCGGCCGTGAGCCTTTAAAACGTTGTGAGCTGCCGCAAAGGCATCTCTGTCGGGACCGTTAAGCCCCGGCGCATGATAATCGCCTAAGTAGCCAAGTCCTACAAAGCACTGCGGTTCGTTAAATGTAAAGAAATACTTTACTCTGTCAGAAAAGTTTTCGGCAATAACTTTTGTATAAGCGGCAAACCATTCCGGACTTTCATCGTTGAGCCAGCCGCCCTTTTTGTGGAGAGCATAAGGCAGATCCCAGTGAAATAATGTAAGATATGGTTCGATATCATGTTTGAGCAGACAGTCAATCAGGTTGTTATAAAAATCAATGCCCTTCTGATTTACTTCACCTGTGCCGTTTGGCATAATTCTTGACCAGCTGACAGAAAAACGATAAGCCTTAAGTCCCATCTGTGCCATAAGGCTCACATCTTCTTCATATTTATGATAATGGTCGCAGGCAATGTCGCCGTTTGTGGCATCTTTGACCTTTCCATGTTTTTCGCAGAAAACGTCCCACACGGACAAACCTCTGCCATCTTCCTTTGCGGCGCCCTCAACCTGATAAGAGGCTGTTGCGGCACCCCATGCAAAATCCTTTTTAAAGCACATATTTTTCTCCTCCTTTGTATTGCAATATTTACAGTATAGCATATAAACGCTGATTTGACACTGTATGCACCGCTATATAATTACGAAAATCACATTGCCGTTACTTTCATTGATGATTTTTTGCAGTGTTTCCTGCATTTTTTCCTGACACGTATCGGTCATTTTGGATATCTTTGTTTTAACGCCCTCGTCCACAAGCTCGCCCATGGATTTTCCTAAAATAAGTGTATGCCACACACTGCCATCCTCGCTTTCGGCGGCAGAAGCTTTAATATAGTCTACAAGATCCTGAGCCTGCTTCTGGGTTCCGACAAGCGGTGCGATTTCCGTTTCAATATTGGCGCTAATCATATGTATGGACGGTGCGTTGACCTTAATGTTGACGCCATATTTGCTGCCGTGCTTGATAATCACCGGATCTTCCACTGTAATTTCACTGCGCGCAGGCATGACGGCACCGTAGCCCTTTTGACTGACCTGCGTAAGCGCCTGTGCTACCTTATCGAATTGCTGCTTCTTTTCGGAAAGCATATTCAAATGGCGTATCAGCTCATATTCACCGCGAACAGGAGTGTCTAACATTTGGCTTAAAAGTTCATAATAATAGCAGGATTTAAGCTTTATGGAAATATTGACGTTGCCGGTCGCTGTATTGATTTCATCAATATAATATTTTTCAATATAGTCATTGGCAATGAGCGCCTGATTAATTTCAATATCCTTAATAACAAAAATTTTTTCCATAAATGCGCGGGCACATTCTAAAACGGCGGTTTTTAACGGATTTTCTGCCGGCAGAAGTTCAAACCATTCCGGCAGAAAGAAGTTGACGGCGCTGATTGGAAATTCAAAGAGAACGGCGGACATGATTTTGTCAATGTCCTGGCGCATAAGCTGATCGCAGTTGACAGCAAGGACGCTGACGCTATATTTTTCTTCAAGGCGCTTACAAAGCTTTAATGTTTCATCATGATCCGGTCTGGTACAGTTTAATATAATAATAAACGGCTTGCCGATAGCTTTTAATTCGGAAATCGTTTTTTCCTCGGCGGCTTCAAACTGGGAACGCCCGATTTCACCAAAGCTTCCGTCACTGGTTAAAACAATGCCGATGGTGGAATGATCCCGTATAACCTTTTGTGTGCCGATGTGTGCCGCCTTTGAAAATGGAATTTCTTCTTTAAACCACGGTGTTTTTACCATCCGCTCTTTTTCTTTGTCCATGACGCCGGAAGCGCCCTCAACAATATAGCCGACACAATCAATGAGGCGGATACGCACATCGAGGCGGCCGCCGCCAAGTGACACATTGACCGCTTCTTTTGGCACAAATTTAGGCTCTACAGTTGTAATGAGTGTTCCCTTGCCGCTGACAGGCAGTTCGTCGGTTGCGAGACTTTTGTTTGCTTCATCCATTGCTGGAATTACCATCTGACTCATAAACCGGCGGATAAATGTTGACTTGCCGGTACGGACAGGACCGACAACCCCGATAAAAAGCTCACCGCCGGTGCGCTCACGGATATCCCGGTAAAGATTAAAGTCTTTATATTTAATCATAAAAAAACTCCTTCCACGTATACTGATAACAGTATATGAAAGGAGTTTTTATTTTATGACACAGGAAATTTTCCGGTGTCTTTATTTCCATGTAAGGCTGCCGTGCTCTACCCGGCCGTCTCTTAAAAATAAGTCTGTCACGGCATCTTTGGCTGTTTTTCCATGGAATAAAACGGCATTGACTTCGGCAACAATCGGCATATCGACCTGATGACGCTTCGCAAGTTCAAGCGCTGCTTTTGCCGAATAGACGCCTTCGACAACCATCTTCACCTCTTTTGCTGCTGCTTCAAGACTCATACCCTGCCCAATGAGGTAGCCGCATTTTCTATTGCGGCTGTGACGGCTTGTGCATGTCACAATTAAATCGCCGATACCGGAAAGACCCGAAAATGTTTCTGAACGTCCGCCGCAAGCAACACCTAAGCGGCTCATTTCGGCAATGCCCCTTGTCATTAAGGCAGCCTTTGTATTATCGCCATAGCCGAGACCGTCAGCCACACCGGCGGCAAGCGCAATGACATTTTTAAGTGCGCCGCCAAGCTCGATGCCTGTAATGTCAGGACTTGTGTAAACACGAAGTACATTGTTCATAAATATTTGCTGGATATAGGCGGCATCTTCTTGTGTCTGCGCACCGGCAACAAGTGTTGTCGGAATGCCTCTGCCTACCTCCTCTGCGTGGGACGGACCTGAAAGCACCGCGATTTTTGCTTCCGGAAGTTCTTCTGAAAGCACCTCGGATAAAAGCTTTAACGATGTGTCTTCGATGCCTTTTGCCACATTGACAACAAGCTGTCCCGACTGAATATAAGGGGCAGCTTCTTTAGCTGTCTGGCGCACAAAAACAGACGGCACGGCAAAAACAAGCAAATTTTTGCCGCAGCAAACTTCTTTAAGGCTTGTGACAGCTTTAATCTCTGGAGAAAGCGAAACTCCCGGAAGCTTTGTCTGATGCTCGTGGTATGTATTGAGCATTGCAACTTCGTCGGAAAGCTTTGACCACATGGAAACGTCGTGACCATTATGATTTAAAACGAAGGCGAGGGCTGTGCCCCAGCTGCCCATACCAATAATTCCTATACGTGCCATAACTGCACCTCTTTACTTTTTCTTTTTTTCAAATTTATTTTCGGTGCCGTGAATGAGCCGGGAAATATTTGCCCGGTGACGCCACCATGCCATTGCCCAAAATAAAACACTGATGATAAATAAGTGCCACTGTCCGAAATAAAAAATCAGGCAGCATATCGGAAAGAGCGCTGTAATGGCCAGTGAACCTACAGACACATAGCGCGTTGTATAAAAAGCGACGGCAAAAACAATCAGGGCAAGGGCGGCGAACCGCCAGTCGAAAGCAAACATAACGCCGGAGGTCACGGCAATGCCTTTGCCGCCCTTAAATTTCAGATAAAAAGGATAATTGTGGCCCAGCACAACGCCGAAGCCTGTATACATTGTCAGAAGCGACATATCAATACCGCTGTTTGCAAAAATGACGTATCTAACAAGCATAATTGCAGCAACACCCTTGAGGGCATCGCCCGCATAAGTAATGTAACCGGCTTTTTTGCCAAGTGTTCTCAAAACATTCGTAGTACCGGCATTGCCGCTGCCGTAGTCGCGGATATCAATTCCGTGACAGCGACCGTAAATGTAGCCCGACTGAATACAGCCGAACAAATAACCGATGCACAAGCATAAAATAATTTTTATGACCATTATTTATCCTTGTCCTTTCTCTCCCTGTAAATAAAATGAATCGGTGTGCCTCTGAAACCAAAGGCTTCGCGGATTTTATTTTCAATATAGCGGGTGTATGAAAAATGTGTCAGTTCTTTGTCATTAATAAAAATAACAAAGGTCGGCGGTTTGACAGACACTTGTGTAATATAGTAAAGTCTTAAGCGCTTGCCTTTATCTGACGGCGGCTGCTTCATGGCAACAGCCTCGGATAAAATTTCGTTTAAAACGCCTGTGCCGACACGCAGCGCATGATTTTCAATCACCATGTCAATTGTCTCATAAATCTTATGCATACGCTGGCCGGTTAATGCAGAAATAAAGATGAGCTCCGCATATGGCATAAATGAAAGTGTCCGCTGGACATCCTCCTTAAATTTGTTCATCGTCTTATCGTTCTTTTCGATGGCGTCCCACTTATTCACAGCAATAATCATACCTTTGCCGCGCTCATGGGCAATACCTGCAATTTTGGCATCCTGCTCTGTGACACCCTCAACGGCGTCGATCATTAAAATGACAACATCGGCGCGCTCAACGGCAGATACTGTACGGATGATGCTGTAGCGCTCTAAGTCTTCTTTAATTTTATTTTTCCGGCGAAGGCCTGCTGTATCAATAAAGACATATTCCTTGCCGTGGTATTTTACAGGCGTATCTACGGCGTCTCTTGTCGTGCCGGCGATATTGGAAACAATCACTCTGTCTTCACCGACAAGACGATTGACAAGGGAAGATTTACCGACATTTGGCTTGCCGACAATGGCAATTTTCGGACGTTCATCTTCTTCCTCTGCCGTCTGTGATTTATTAAAATGTTTTGCAACCTCATCAAGCATATCGCCGAGTCCAAGCATGGACGCCGCGGAAATCGGCATCGGATCGCCAAGACCAAGGCCATAAAACTCATAAGTATCAAGCATAAACTTTTCAAAATTATCAACCTTATTGACAGCAAGGACGATTGGCTTGCCTGATTTTCTCAACATATCGGCAACTTTCGTGTCCGCGTCTGTAAGTCCCTGACGCACATCGGTCATAAATATAATAACGTCGGCTGTCTCAATGGCAAGCTCTGCCTGCTGACGCATCTGTGATAAAATAATATCCTTGCTCTCCGGCTCGATACCGCCTGTATCTACAAGCGTAAACTGCATGTCAAGCCATGTGACGTCCGCATAAATCCTGTCTCTTGTAACACCGGGCGTATCCTTGACAATGCTTATCTTCTTGCCGGCCAGCACATTAAACAGTGTTGACTTTCCGACATTCGGACGTCCCACAACTGCAACTATCGGTCTGCTCATAATCTGTTCTCCTTCTTATTTTAATATCAGATCCATTAAATCTTGTCCACTAGATTGTATAATACATGCTTTTACTTGTAAAGCTTTTTCAATATCTTTTAAGGTGATATCATCCAAAAAAACTTCCTCACCGCTTCTGAGCATATTGACAGGCACTAAAAGTTCACCGCTCATCGGCTTGTCTTTAAGCTGGCTGATAATATCCTGTCCGGTCACAAGACCTGTCACTGTAATGCTCTCTCCGAAAAAATCATTGCGGATGCAGTGAACATTTACTTCGAGATTTTTGAATTTTTCTTTTGCCTCTGTCATCAGTCCGCATATAAACGGATAGGCAAGCTTACCAGTTACAATGTCTTTTTTTATGATCCGTTCATCGGCTTTTGCCTCAGAGAGCGCATCATGAAATTCTTCAATGAGAAGACGCATCATGCCGACGCCGTTTTCAAGCTGGATATAGCCGTCATAGGTTTCTTCTTTTGGCAGCGGCAGCCCTGCCATAATATACCACTCGTCTCCGGCATGGATAAAATGTGTGCCATATTCATCATAAAGCTTTTTCTGCCACCGTTCTATAACTTCAATAACCTTTTTTGCGTCCTCACTATTAAAAGGCTCAACCGCCGCAAGGCCGTCACGGTATTTTGTCATACCCATCGGCACAACAGAGACACTTTCCATATATGGCAGAAACCGGGATAAGTCGGCGATAGACTTTTCAAGCTCGGCGCCGTCATTAATGTTTTTACATAAAACAATCTGACCGTTCATGATGACGCCGTTATCATAAAACTTCTGAAGCTGTGCCATAATTTTTCCGGCAAAACGGTTGTGGAGCATTTGACAGCGCAGCTCGGGATTTGTTGTGTGGACGGAAATATTAATCGGCGACAGGTTGTACTTAATAAT
>USSL01000061.1 GCA_900557175.1 uncultured Eubacteriales bacterium | reverse complement strand
CCGCTTATTAACAGCAACAAAATCCGCCGGATCTTCGATATAGACACTTGCTGCATTTTCTGCAAGAATCATCTGAAGCTTTTTATAAAGTGTGACTTTTTCTTCCTCGTCCACCGTCTTTAAAGCCTCATCCAAAGTCTTGTCATATTCATCATTTTTAAAGTTTGCAATATTATTTGACGCATCTGAGCGATATTTCTTTAACCAGTCGTTTGGCGCCAGTGTACCATCAAAGCCGATAACTGTTGCCTCGTACTTACGGCCATTGTATATCTCATCAAGCCATGTGCTCCACTCTACAAGCTTCAGATTTGCATTAATGCCAACAGCCTTAAGCTGCTCAGCAATAATCTGCGCCGAATCCACATGCTGTGAATATGAGCTTGGTACTGTAATTTCCAAATCAAAGCCGTCGGCATATCCCGCTTCTGCAAGCAGCTGTTTTGCTTTCTCTGGATCGTACGTATAAACATCTTCAGCACCGCTCTCATAATATTTTGAAAGTGCCGGTATCATGTGCGAACCGATCAGCTTACTTTTACCGCCAAATAAAAAGTCATTGATCGCCTGTCGGTCAACAGCATAGCAGAGTGCCTGTCTGACCTTCACATCCTTAAACGGCTCAAAATCATTATTCAAAAACATGGCATGAACAAGATGCATGTTGCCCTCAACAATATTAAAGTCATCGCCAAGTGCCGCCACCTTATCTGCCGTCAGATAGTTGAGCACATCAATCGTGCCTGCCTGAAGCTCCATAAATGCCGTGTCCACATCGGCAATGATTTTAAACTCGGCACTGTCAAGATGTCCCTGCTCGCCCCAGTAGCCGTCATACTTTTCAAGCTTGATATTCTGTCCCGGCGTATAGGAAACAAACTTATAAGGGCCTGTGCCGACAGGTGTTTTGTTAATGTCCTCCACCGACTTCGGAATAATGACTGCTTCTGCCAGATCCGGCAAAAACTCGGAGTAACCTTCCTTCAGTTTAACCTCCACTGTCTTTTCATCCGCAATGACAACTTCATCTAAATTAGAAAAAGCGGAGGATTCACCCGAATTCTCCGCAAAACGCTCAATAGAATATTTAACATCCTCGGCCGTCACCGCACTGCCGTCATGGAAGGTTACACCATCTCTCAATGTGAAAGTATATGTCTTTGCATCATCGGAAATTTTGTAATCACTTGCCACCGCCGCGCTAAGCTCACCGCTTACTGTCGGTTTGACTAAGCCTTCGTATAAATTAAATACCACACTTCTAGTTCCTGCGTCCGTTTCTACATGCGGGTCAAGACTAACGATGTCCTGTGTCATACCAATAACAACAGTACCACCTTCTGTTGGTTTCAAAGCCTCTCCCAAATCGGTTTGGCTTTCTGAAGAAGTATTACCTGTCTGCCGGCTTTCCGTACTCTTGCCGCCCTGACATCCGACAAGTGCAGCAGATACAAGAATCACCGTTGCGCTTAAAAGGAAACCTAATCTTTTTTTCATTGTTTTCTACCTCTTAAATTCGTAATAATTCTCCCATCATTAAATTGTCATTCCCATTATAACAAGTCCTGCGAAAAAAGCAACATTTTTTTATGCCGCTATTCCCGCAGGACTGTATAAATGCTTATTTCATCGTTAATGCAAAATTTTCTTTACTCTCAGATCATTACTGGATTGTCACGCCGCCAAGAAGTGTCTGAACTTCTTCCTTTGTAATATCAACTGCACCATCCATACTGAACTTAGCAATTTCACAGGTAAACATTGTTTCCTCATCAACTTCAATCCATGCCGTGGCATCAACACACGGAGAATCCATAAACTTATAAGATTCCTTAAACCAGCGCACCTTATAGCCATTCAGCTCAAATTCCTCTGTCTCTGACTTTTTATAGTCGCTGTAATTTTCCGTATCTTCCTTTACCATCTCCTCATGCGTCATCTTTTCCATCTCGTCTGAGGTTGTGTAATCGTTAAACAAGTAATTGACATCAATATCATCTTTATCTGCGCCTAAAAATGTATCGCTCATATAACCGGCTTCAAAGCCTTCCGGAAGAACGATTGTCGCTGTATGTGTACCCTCATAGCTTGTAATGACCGGATTGCCGGCAGCGTCTGTCTCACCAGTTTCTTCTTCCGGTTCCTCAGTCTCGCCTTCCGTTTCAATTTCACCGCCAAGCGTATCGTCTAAAAGACCGCCGTTGCCATTATTATCAACAGCCTTCTCTTTCACATCGTCAGGCACTTTAATTTCATCTACAGTATCATAGCCTTCAACCTCAGCTGAAATTTCAAACTTGGCAACATCCACAGCAACGCCTGTTTCTTCCAAAACGCCCATCATTGAGTTCATCATACTTGCCGCGTCGATAGAAACTTTAACCGGCAGCTTTTCTTTTTTATCAATGTACATCACGTAATCTAAAGATGTCTCAGAAAAGTCCAGACTATCTATCGGCATAGATTCGCCCATCATGCCCGAAGACATATTCATCAGATCATCAATCATGTCTCCGCTGACACCGATTGTCAGCTTATAACACTCCTTGTCACCAACCTTCTCTGTCTCCTCAGCAAGTTCAATCTTGCCGCCGTCTTCAGTAAACCCTTTCAGATCAAAGCCAAGCATTTCACTCTGAATATTCGCCGCATCATCCATGTCTGCTTCCTGTCGCATCCACTCGCCCTGAGTTCCGGTATAAGTCACTATCTTGCCGTCCTCAGGCACTGTGTAATTTTCCATGTCCACAGAAACGTTGGCGCCCATCATCTCGACCTTCATCTTACCTTTAAGATACATTGAACTATCATTCGGATCATCCTTGTTATATGTTGACTGCATATCCAAATCGGCATTCATCGCCATATCCAAACCGGCGCTCGCGCCATCCTGCTCCACAGAAACTGTTCCTTCAAAATCCAGTAACATCTTTCCTTCAACAGAGCTTTTCTCCTGTGTGTTTTTTGTAACCTCGTCAATAAGGCTTTCTGCAGTCACCTTCTTACCGCAGCCGGCACCTAAAGCCACTGCACCTGCAACTGCCGCGGTTAAAATAAGTACATGTTTTTTCTTCATGATACCCTCTCCTGTCCTCTAAAATTCCCCTGCCGGGCTGTTAAAAATGATATCTAATTATCCCATAATACAGCATAAAAATCAATATATTTTTGTCTAAATCAGACAAAATTAGTCATTGTAAATCATTTACTTATCTAAAATTGCCTTTAATTGTGACAAAACATACTTAAATGTTTCAAGAGCATCGGCCACCGGCTGCTTCGTGCGCATATCAACCCCTGCATCTGCCAAAAGATCAATCGGATATTTGGAGCAGCCGCCCTTTAAGAAGTTATTCTTATAGTTTTCAACTGCCGGCGCGCCTTTTTCTAAAATCTGCTTTGCAAAAGCGGAAGCCGCAGAAATACCGGTCGCATACTGATAAACATAAAACGGTGTGTAAAAATGAGGGATTCTCGCCCATTCCATATCAATTTCCTTATCAATCACCATATCCGGTCCAAAGTAAAGGACGTTCAGGTCATGATAAACCTTACAAAGCGTATCGGCCGTCAGCGACTCGCCTCTCTGAGCCATTTCATAAGTAATTTTTTCAAATTCAGCAAACATTGTCTGTCTGAAAAGTGTACCTTTAAATGTATCAAGATAATGATTTAAAATCGCAGCTTTAACGCTGTCATCCTTTGCCGTATTAATCATATGGTTCATAAGAATCACCTCATTACATGTTGAGGCAACCTCAGCCACAAAAATGCAGTAGCCTGCATTGGCATAAGTCTGGTTTGCATCAGAATAATAGCTGTGCAGCGAGTGTCCCATCTCATGTGCCAGTGTAAACACATTATCAAGCGTTCCCTGATAATTTAAAAGCACATAAGGATGAACGCCGTAAACGCCCCATGAATAAGCGCCGCTCCGTTTGCCCTGATTTTCATAAACATCAATCCAGCGATTATCAAAGCCTTCTTTTAAGATTGAAAGGTATTCCTCACCGAGCGGTTTTAAGCCCTCAAGCACTGTCTTCTTCGCTTCATCGAATGTAAATGAAAGCTTTGTGTCTTTTACAATCGGCGCATAAACGTCATACATATGAAGTTCATCAACACCGAGCATCTTCTTTCTAAGGGCAACGTATTCATACATGACCGGAAGATATTCATGCACAGTCTCAATGAGCTGGTCATAAACCTTTGTATCCACCGCATTGGCGTCAAGACGCATCTGTCTCGGCGAATCATAATGTCTTGCCTTCGCATAGAAAAGTTCCTTTTTCACATTGCCCGCATAAACAGCCGCCAGTGTATTTCTGTACTTTTCATACGTATGATAAAGCCCCTCAAAAGCTGCCTTGCGGACACTTCTGTCTTCACTTTCAAGCAATGTACCGTAACGGCCATGTGTAATTTCCACATCATTACCATCATCATCTTTCACAACCGGAAATTTGATATCTGCATTATTGAACATTGCAAAAATATTCGACGGTGTCTCAGCATAGTCGCCAAGCTCTGAAATAAGTGCTTCCATCTCCTCTGACAGTGTATGCGGCTGCATACGGAGTGTGTCATAAAGAGCATGTCTGTAAACCTCAAGCCCCTTTTCTTCATTGATAAAGGACTCGATTTTTTCACTGCCAACATTAAGAATTTCAGGTCCCTCAAAGGATACGGCACTCTCAACCTTGACGGCAAGCGCTGCCGCCTGATTCACCAAATCCTGATAAACACCATTGCCTAAATCTTCATGAGATTTCTGATTGGCATAAACACTGAGCCGCTCAAGCTTTAATAAAAGCGCATCCCGAAGCTCCAAATAAGAAAGAAGCACTGACGCACTCTCGCCGAGGCGTCCTTTATAGGATAAAAGCTTTTCATATTCACCTGAAAGCGCGTCATATTCCTGTTTCCACGCGGCATCCGACGGATAAATATCCTCCATTTTCCATGTATTTTCAATCTGCACCTCACTGCGCTTCGGTAAAGTTTTGACTGACATATTTACCACTCCATTTCTTTTTTATCTTTGCTTTATCATAGCAAAATTTCCCAAAAACTTCAATATGCCGCCCCCTTATTTTAAGAGAGCGGCATACCATGCTGTTTTATTTATTTTTTAGATATTGGTCAATGCCTGCCGCTGCTGCCTTTCCTGCACCCATGGCAAGAATGACTGTCGCCGCGCCTGTCACTGCGTCGCCGCCGGCATAAACGCCTTCTTTGGATGTCGCGCCGTTGTTCTCGTCGGCAACGATACATTTCCATCGGTTGACATCAAGTCCCTTTGTTGTTGAAGAAATCAGAGGGTTTGGTGATGTTCCGAGAGACATGATCACCGTGTCTACCTCGATATCATATTCTGAACCGGCAACCTCCACCGGACGGCGGCGGCCGGATTCATCCGGTTCACCAAGCTCCATTTTTACACAGCGGATACCTTTTACCCAGCCGTCTTCATCTACAAGAATTTCCTTCGGATTTGTCAGAAGGTGGAACTGTACGCCTTCTTCTTTTGCGTGATGAACCTCCTCAACTCTTGCCGGAAGCTCTGCCTCACTTCTTCTGTAGACAATATATGTTTCAGCGCCAAGACGCAGCGCTGTTCTCGCCGCATCCATCGCAACGTTTCCGCCGCCGACAACGGCAACCTTTCTGCCTCTGTGGATTGGCGTGTCATAATCATCTCTGAAAGCCTTCATCAGATTATTTCTTGTCAAAAATTCATTGGCAGAAAATACACCGTTGGCCTGCTCGCCCGGAATACCCATAAATTTCGGAAGTCCTGCGCCCGAACCGATAAATACGGCTTCAAAGCCTTCCTCCTGCATTAATTCGTCGATTGTGACCGATTTTCCGATAATAACGTCTGTCTCAATCTTAACGCCAAGCTTTTTCACATTCTCAACTTCATGGGCAACAACCGTCTGCTTCGGAAGACGGAATTCAGGAATACCGTAAACCAAAACGCCGCCGGCTTCATGAAGCGCCTCGAAAATTGTAACATCATAGCCCATTCTTGCCAAATCACCGGCACATGTAAGACCGGCAGGGCCCGAACCGATCACTGCAACCTTTCTGCCATTTTTTTCTTTCGGCATTACAGGCTCAATACCGTTTTCTCTCGCCCAGTCGGCAACAAAACGCTCAAGCTTACCGATGGCAACAGGCTCGCCCTTAATACCTAAAATACACTTGCCTTCACACTGTGTCTCCTGAGGGCACACACGTCCGCACACTGCCGGAAGTGCTGAAGCTTCGCCGATAATCTCAGCGGCCTTCGCAAAATTGCCTTCCTTAACTTCGGCGATAAATGCCGGAATATCAATCGCAACCGGACAGCCGCTTCTGCACTTCGGATTTTTACAATTTAAACATCTTGAAGCTTCACGCATCGCTTCCTCTGCTGTATAACCGAGGCATACCTCATCAAAATTTGTTGCTCTTACCTTCGCATCCTGCTCTGCCACAGGAACTCTGTCAATTTTTGCTGCCATTATTCATCACCTCCGCAATGTCCACAGCCGCCGTGATGTGTATCACCCTCCTGCAATTTCAGCATTGCGCGGCCTTCCTCTGTCTTATACATCTGCTGGCGCTTCATCGCCTGATTGAAATCAACGAGATGACCGTCAAATTCCGGTCCGTCAACACAGGCAAACTTTACTTTGCCGCCGACTGTCAGACGGCAGGCACCGCACATTCCCGTACCGTCAACCATAATCGGATTCATGCTGACAATCGTCGGGATTTCAAGCTTCTTTGTGAGAAGACAAACAAACTTCATCATAATCATCGGACCGATGGCGACACATACATCATAGTGTTTTCCTTCACCGACAAGGTCTTCGATCACCTTTGTCACCATACCGTGACGGCCGTAAGAACCGTCATCTGTTGTCACATAGAGATTGCCTGCGACAGCTTCCATCTCTTTTTCAAGAATTACAAGTTCTTTATTTTTAGCGCCGACAATGACATCGGCATCAATACCATGCTCATGCATCCATTTTACCTGAGGATAAACAGGGGCCGTGCCGACACCGCCGGCAACGAATAAATATTTACGCTTCTTAAGCACTTCAATATCTTCATGAACAAATTCAGACGGGCAGCCGAGCGGGCCTGTCACATCTGCAAAGCTGTCTCCGGCCTTAAGCTCTGCCATCTTTGCCGTTGAGGCACCGACAATCTGGAAAACAATTGTCACTGTACCGGCCTCTCTGTCATAATCGCAGATTGTCAGAGGAATCCGCTCACCATATTCATCTGTTTTTACAATAAGGAATTCTCCCGGCTGACATGACTTCGCAACGCGGGCAGCTTCAATGTCCATCAGATAAATCTTATCTGCCAGCTTCTGGGCCTTTGTAATCTTATACATAATATTCCTCCCTTTAATTAATTACGCGAATTTTAATTTTGGGGATGATGACTCATCCCCAATTCCAAATAAAGTATACATTGATTTTTTAAATTTGTAAACTGTTACCTTGACAAAGAATATTGATTATTTTATACAAATTATTGACTATTTTACAAAAGCCGCCTTCAAATCAGTGATGGCGCCCTTCGGACACTTCACGGCACACATGCCGCAGCCAAGGCAAAGTTCTTTATGAATGACTGCTTTTTTATCAACAATCTCGATTGCCTGACCTGTACAATTTCTCGCACAGATACTGCATCCGATACATTTTTCCTGATCGACAACCATCTGCTCACTGTCGCCGCGCCCGCCGAAAACACTTGCCTTCCCGCGCTCATACGGTGTTCCTTTAATCGGAAGACTATAGCGGTGTTTTCCGTCTAAACGGTAGTAAGCATCTGTAATTGCCGGCGCTGTCGGGATTGATGTAATTTCTCCGATACCGATCGCGCCGCCGGCAACCTTAAGTCCCGGCTTATCTACAACAATCGCCTTGATCTCAGGAATTTCATGGGATCTGAAAAGACCGAGGGCGCCGTATTTATCAATCGGCTTACATTCATTATCAATCGGATAGCGTTCTCTTAAAGCAAAGCCCATAGACATGACAACGCCGCCTTCAATCTGTCCTTCGCAGGACAGCGGATTGACCGCCTTGCCTACATCGTGGGCAGCAACCATTTTTTCAATTTTTCCTGTTTCACGATCCAAAATACACATTTGCGTCGCATAACCATAAGCCACATGAGACACAGGATTTGGTACGTTTGCACCGAGCGGATCTGTTTTTGCAAGGTACTCGCCATAAAACTCCTGTCCCTTAAGATCAGACAATGTCATACCCTCAGCCTTTGCTTCCATCAGCTTTTTGCAGGCGCGAAGACACGCTTCCCCGGTGACAAGTGTCTGACGCGAACCGGAAGTTGTGCCTGAATCGGGCGCGATCCATGTGTTGCTCCGCTCGTACACAATATCGTCTCTCTTTAAATCTGTATTTGTGACAATCATCTGCACAAGTACTGTGCCAAGCCCCTGTCCGATACAGGAAGCGCCTGTATAAATATGCAGTTTGTTATCGTCCTCAACAATAAGTCTGACACGCCCCCAGTCCGGCAGACC
>USSL01000060.1 GCA_900557175.1 uncultured Eubacteriales bacterium | reverse complement strand
TGAATCACCCATAGAGAAAAGCAGCTTTCCAAGCTTTTATTAAACAACAAAAACATCATCACTCTGATTTATTACTAAAAGTGCACGGCACACAATCTATCATTAGCTGCTTGACTACTCTGAATCATGTGACGGGGAATCCTGACAAGGACTATAGCCGCATATGATACGAAGCATCTTTGACAGGGTTTTCGCACATGATGCCTTATGAACAAGCAGCTAATGATAATAATTGCCCCAAAAAATCCAGGGCAAATGTTTTACTTATTTGGGGACATTTTCAAAAATGCTTGACAGTTTGTATTTTTATCATTTTGGTTTCACAAAAAACTACTGTAGTCTTCAATGTCCACTTCAAATTCAAAGCAGCAATCGTCCTCACACCACATTTTAAAGTTCGTACCCCACTTATTATTGAAAAGACACCATGCAAAGCCATTATTCATATCCGGCTGCTGTCTGTAGTCACCGTACAGCCAGTTACCGCCCACACTGACAAGCGGTGCATGAAAGCTCTTAATACTTACAATGCCGTCTGCACCGCTGTAATTTAACTCCTCTGCGCAGTGCTGACGCCGGTTTCCGCCGCGGGCAACAAACAGCGGATGTACTGTCGTCCCCATCTTTTTCATTGTCCAGCAATATGGGTTTTCAGTATTCATATTCATTTCAAACCAAAGCGCCTCAGGAATCTTTCCGGCATCTTTATCCTGCCAGCTAAGGCTAATCTTTACTTTATCCTCAAAAGTATATGTAATCACAGCCTCCGCCGGACAGCTGTATTTACAAACGGCCGTCGGATTGCCCAAAAGCACCGCAGTCACTGTATTGCCTGAAAGGACTATCTTCTTTGCCGCAAATGTATAATCTCTGTGCTCAAGGTCTTCCACATTTTCAAGACCGGGCTTTGAAAAATCGCCTTCAGACCAACACTGATTGCGCTCAAAAGCTCTGTTATAGCTATAATAATTATTCACACAGTCGCGGGCATTATACGTTGTGTACACAAGACGGCCGAAGCACTTTTGATCTGTCCAGTCCTTTCCGCCCTTCTTTAATGTCACAAGCTCGCCATTTCCGCCGAAAGACACCTTCCAGCCGCCGATTTCAACGATTTCATACGGATAAAGCTGTCTTTCTTTATCAAAATCCATCGCCTCAAAATGACGTCTGCGCTTTGATTCAAGCTGTTCAAGGCACTGTTTTGCCGATGTCTGATAAGCCTGCGGAAGACTGTCCACCGCCTTATAAATATAGGCCATCTGCTCTGCATGGGATTTTTCATAAAAAGCATAAGAGCCTGTAAATACACCGCCTCTGTATTTCTTAAAATCTTCGTTGAGCACACCGAGCATATGTGCATTTCTATTTGTGAGAAAATCAAGCGTTGTTGCGTCTGCTTCCCGTGCCTTTAAGAAATCATCCTTCGCCCAATTTTTAAAATCTGCAAGATATTTTTTAAAATCAAGTCCCCACGTATGCTCTGCCACAAGCATAAGGTTCATTAAAAATGGCTTAAAGACTTCATCCTTAATATTTACACCGCGGCTTTTCCACTCATCCTTAAGATTTAAAAGCGCCTTATAACGCATAACTTTCAGCGGATCGGAGGCAATACCGTGAATCCATGTATCACCGATTTCTTCTGTAATCACCGGGAGATTGTCCTTAATATCCCAAAGACAGCGGGCATAATCATCCATTGTTGCCGCTGCGACAGCTGCATTTGGATACAGGGCCTGAATACGCTCAATTTCCGCCATAACAGCTTCCTCTGACTGCGGACCTAAATTATCGCCGGTATGTGCAAATTCAAGCACTGAATCCATCCCTTCCACATAGCACGGCGTGCCATAATCAAAGGAATACTGGACAATAAGCTCATTTTCGCCGTCCTTCCACACAAAAGCAGACGGCACATCCGGTACCATAGACGATGCATTGACGCCGATATGAAGATACTTTTTGCCATGACGGCACATCTGACGGAGAATGGCCTTTGTATGTCCCGGCACATCGGTCATTTTCGAGGCAATCGTTTCTCTGCCAAAGCGGGCATCAAGAACATCTGAAAGTGACAAATCAAAGTCAAGCAAGTCTTCATCCATCAGTTCCGTATGTGTCGTACAGGCAAGCCCATGCCAGCAAATATCACCATTTTTAATGGCATTTTCAAGCTTTTCGCAATATTCCTTACTTCCATGCTCAAAAAAGTAATCAATCAAATAAGAACCGACTGTCCATATAAACTTCTTATTTTCGCCGTTGTTCATCTGCCTTGCTAAATCAATGGAATGGGGAATATAATCATTCACATAGCGGTCGAGAACCGTCTGTCCCATGTCTGTAAAGCCGATATCCAAATGTGTTTTAAAAACAACATAAACCTTTCTGATATTCTGTCTGTCCATAATATCCTCCGTCTTTATCTGCGTACCTTTGCCGCAATGAGTTTAATTTCGCCGTCATTCGGTGTTATTTTAAAGGTTCCTGTTCCCGCCGGGATAATTGCCGTCTCCGCATAGTGGATTTCAAAAGCTTCAAAGCTTCCGTCCACACTCTCAATCATGGCACTCTTTCCGTCCACAAGATTGACAACTTGCACTGAATCATCCGTATCAACTTCAGCGCTCTTTTTCAAATCGTACCTGAAAGTATCAATAAATTCGAATGCATGCAGCCCTGTCTTTTCAATCTTGATACCGTCTGCCTCATGGATTGTCTTTTCCTGATGGACAATATTTTTATAAATCCAGTCCGTATCTCTGTCCCACTGAATATTTTTAAGACCGTGGGCAAGGTGAATCGGTCTTGGAATACCATCTAAACCAACGCGTCCCCAGTCCCAAAGCTTAAACGTAAAAATATACGGCGTCGCGCTAATTTCAAGCACCATATTATTGCTGCCCGAGCAGTGAATTGTTCCCGCAGGAATCGCCACATGATCGTGCTTTTTTACCGGCACCTTATTGACATACTTTTCTGACGGGAATAAAATTTCGCCCTTTTCCGCCCGGGCAAGATCAGCTGCCATTGCCTCCCTGTCTGCATTTTCCTTCACGCCGAGATACATATAGGTTTCTTCCTCATCATCGGCATCGAGAAAATAATAGCTCTCATCCTGTGTATAATGCATTCCGAAGTTGTCCTGAATATATTTTGTCATCGGATGCACCTGAAGGGACAAATTACCGCCGCCCATCGTATCAAGCAAGTCAAAACGAATCGGAAATTCAGCGCCAAAGCGGGCATAAACCCTGCCGCCCAAAAGATTTTTCGGCTGATAAAGTACCAAATCCATAGCCGGAAGCTTCACCGTCACATCGCCGAAGCTTAAATTAATGGCATTTTCCTCAGGCACGCCGTCAAAACTCCACGCAAAATTCTCCTTTGTCTTATCAAGGCCGAAGTTTTCCTGCATCCAGTGGCCGCCCCACACCCCCGGATCAAAATACGGTTCAAGGCGAAACGGCTGTCTGCTAAGCTTCTTTAATCCGGTTCTGAACGCATCTCCGGTAATCATCTTTGGCGCATTTTCATTTTCTGTCTCAAGCACATAATCAAAACATTCAAAATTTTCCGCCTTATGTCTGTCGGCAAGCCGCCATTCAATGAAAAATCCGCATTTATATTTTGTAAGAATCGGCGCATCTTCATTTGAACGATGCCAGTTCGGCATACCTGCCCGGTATCTTAGCTGGATTTCCCAACGCGTAATATCGCAATAAACATAAATATCTCCGCGGCTGATAAGACCTGCGCCGACGCCTGCGACAATATATACGCCCTCACTCTTTTCATCAAGTTCTTTTTTCGCCTCCAAAAGCGCCCTGGCATCAAAAAAATCTTCCAGCTTTTTATGGCACATTATACCGAACACTCTGTCATCGGTCATATAGTCATCAAAGGTCTGTACAAGCGCCTCCTCCGACTTTGCAAGTATATCTGTATTGATAATTTCATCTGCGCCAAGCATCCCGGCCAGAGCTAAAATTTCTCCCATTCTAACGCCCGGATAAACGTCAAGGCAGACGATAACTTTTTTTTGGCACTCTAAACGCGATTGGATATGCCGCTTTAACTGTTCTGAAATATTTTTGGCACCGGCCCATGCCTGCCTCTCAAAACCCTCCACCGCTGTACACGGATGAAGGTCATAATTGTGATACTTACCTTTTATATTCATAACAAACCCTTTCTATAAATCTACTGTATATTTATAACGATTGCCCGGATAATAGCATATCGAATATTCAAATATTTCATCATCCTTCAAAAATGTCTGACGTACTCTTTTGAACACCGGCATCGTCTCCTCAATTTCAAGAAAGCTCTGAATTTCTTCCGTAGGAAGCGCCGCTTCAAGCGTATCTCTGCCCTTTTCAATAACAATCCCATGAACATCCCGCAAATATTTGTAAAGTGACTCCATGTAATACGCATTTTCCATCGGCAGCGCTACAATATTTTTAAGGTAAGTCACCGTATAAACAAGCGGCTTTTTATTGACACAGCGCACCCGTGTCAGTCGGTAGCACTTTTCTGTCTTAGGAATTTGAAGCATCTTTGCCACAATCGTTTCAGGATAAACCATTTCCATATCACAATAGGTTGTTTCCATTTTTATATTATGCTGCTTCATCTCATCAGTAAAGCTGATAACACTCTTTAAATGCTCATCAATTTTTTCATAGGTCACTATCGTACCGATGCCGCGGCTGCTCTTTATATAACCGTTATTTGTCAGCGCGGCAAATGCCTGACGGACGGTCACTCTCGAAACACCATACTTTTCCATAATCATCTTTTCTGTCGGAAACGCATCGCCTTTCGTATATTCACCATGCTCAATCTGACTTTTTAGAATTGTTTCGAGCTGAGAATATAACGGCGCCGCACCCTTTTCATGATTTAACATTGAAGTCACCTCCCGATATGACTGTAAACAGCCCCTGCATTGCCCGCACAGACGTTTCTTTTTCCAAATAAATTTCAATGCCTTTTTCCCGACATAACTTTAAAGTCTGCCGTCCAAAAAACTCAAAGCTTCCCGATATCTGTCCGCCGAAGACAATAGCCTGCGGCTTAAAGCTTTCTATAAAAGGCGCTATAGCCTCAAACAAATCATTGCCGAAAACCTCATAAGCTTTCTTTGCACGCGCATCACCGGCCATGCATAAATCATAAAGCGCCTTACCGTCAAGCGGCTTTCCTAAAAACTTTTCTGAAAGTTTTTTTAAGCCTCTCACCGAAATATAATCATCAATAATTGTTTTCTTAAAAGGCGTACTGTATATCCAGCCATTTTCAGGCACATCAGGTCCCTGCTTCACAGCCTGCCCGCCCCGAATAAAAGCAGAGCCTGCGCCGGTACCTATACAGAGACAAAAAATCCTGTCTGCTTTCCGGCAGTCTCCAAATCTGCTCTCGCCAACGGCAAAGGCTTCCACATCGTGAAGAAATTTAAAATCCGAAGCCTTAATTCCATCAATCCTCTCTGCCAAAGCCTCTCCAATCGGAATACCGTAAATACTGTCGTATTTGTCAAGCCCCCGCATAAGACTTATGCCACGCGAATAATCAAAAGGCCCCGGAAACGCCATACCAATGCCGCCGATAGGGCAGCCTCCCGCACGGTCTGTCATGCTCTGAAATACTGCTGCAAAATGGCTCAGTATTTCCTCCCGCCCTGCTTTCGCGTCTGCCAAAAAACGTTCACGCCAAACAAGCTGTCCGTTTTCATCACAAATACCGCATTTAATTTCCGTACCACCCACATCCGCAAGCAAATATGCCGTTTCCATGTTATCCCTCTTTTCTTCTACTTTTCAGGCTTTATATAGAAAGCCGGTACGCCCTCATTTTCTGCCTCACAAAGTTTAAAGCTCTCCTCCGGCGTTTTATTCTTTAATAAAAGTACTGTGTAGGCAAACTCATAAAATCCGCCTAAATCAACCTTAAAGTTTGTTTCCCAGAAATTATTCATTGCCCACGAATATATGGGCGCACCATTTTGGTTTTCATCATGGCTGCCGCAAAGTCTAATCGGATGTGCCTGCAAATCGCCAAGGGTAATAAGCGGTGTATCCTTTGTAATCACCGCGACACCATCACTGCCGGACTGCCATAGCACGCCATTTTGAATCAGATAAAAGTCCTGACAGCTTCCCGGAAGCTGGTCAATGCCCGGTCTTATAATGCAGCCTGTCTTATCGGTATACAGCACACTGTCTGCCCCTGCCGTAAACGGCATTGCCACATAAAGATTCTCCGGCGCCCAACAGCTTTCCTTATGAATACGCACCATCGCCTCCAGCTTTGGCTGATGCTTATATATTTTTACAAAAACCGTATACATCTTTGTCCCGGCAAGCTCATAATCCAGCGCTGCCGCGATGTAAATCGCGCCGTTTTCAACAATACGTCTGTCACAAAGCTTTGCCTCAAAACGTTTTGTCTTATTAGCTTTGCGGTTTCTTCCCATACTTCTTCTTGTCTCACAGGCGCCGTCCTTAATATCGGTCACCTCGTAAATTCCCGCAAAAGCGCCGCATTGTGCAGTCTCACGTATCAGCTCTTTGCCTGATGACTTGTCTGTAATACTATAAATACCGCGCGCGCTGTCCATACGCACAATGAGATTTTCCGTCTCAATCATATCCGTGTCTTCTCTGTAAACGTCCGGCATTATTAAATCTTCTACACCCTCCGCACCGATGTGGGCATGATTCATCGTTGTGCCATAGCTTTGCTTTACAGGACAGATTTTTACGATTTTTTCCTCACCGGCTTTAAGCGCCACTTCTATCTCAACCTGAATTGCACGTGAAATCTGCTTCACCTGACTTTTAAGTCTCTCCCCGGTCGCTGTATCAACAACTTCCATCGGCATTGACGCACTGTAGCGCACACCGCCCATATATTCCCAATATTCCACATATAAATATGCCTTTGTGCAGATAGAAAAATCATGGGGATTGACGATTTTATATAGACCGCCTCTGTCCGGCAAAATCGACACCTCGCCTTTAGCCGCCAAAATCTTATCGAGATTTTCCGAAATATGTGTGTGTGCATTAATTGCATAACCGCTCTTTTTAAGCCCAAGCACATTGACAAGACTCTCCCACGGCTCTGAAACACTTGAGGAATACCCCCATGTATGCTCTGCATAAAGCATTAATTCATCAGCAGCCTTTGCCATCAGCCCGGAATCACCGAACATTCTGTTCTTATCCAGCTTTTCACAGAGACTATATTTTCTTGCCGCTTCTTTGTAAAGCTTCACTTCGGCAGGCGTTGAGCCGACACCATCAGCCCACCAGTCTGTCCAGTCGCCGGAATACACTGGAATATTGTCACATTCAGCCTTAACAGCCTCGAAAAATTGCTCAAGATTAACCATTTTGAAAGTAATCCTGCCGTTATAATGAGCGTTCAGCTCATGAACCCGCACTGCAATTTCCGCGTTCGGCGGCGCATTATCTGTAATCGCACCGGAAACCATCAGCGGCACAAGACTGTAAGGATAACCCTCATTTTCAAGATTTTCAAGATAGCGCTCAATTCTTATTGCCGCAATCTCCATCTCTTTTGCCTTTGTATTTTCGGCACTTTCATTTAAAATATCAAAATCAATAAGCGGCTTTGAAAATTCATCTCTCACCATATATGTCGTTCCGCCGTGAGGGGACAAAAACATTTCATTACCGAGATGATAATGATCGCCGTTCCACACTAAAAGCCGGTTTCCCTTCGGACTTTCCCAGTAAAAAGGCATCACCTTTTTATAGAGCGGGAACATACCGTGGTGCGGATGGAGACATGAAAAATAGCTTCGTATACCGTGCTCGTATAAAGCATCCGCATATCCCCACGCCATACCGTTAATATCAGCGCTCATACTTGCCGTAATTTTATGACCGATGGATTTTCCGAAATTTTCCATTTTGTCCAGCTCGTTATTAAGCACCGGCGCAGTCACAAGCTCTGTAAGATTCAGATAATTGCCGCTGAGCCCGATTTCCCCGGAAGCAGCATACTGTTCAAACTTTTTCTTATAAACCTCGTCTGCCATCTTATAAAAATTTTCAACCTGCCAGTAATTCTCACACTGCCATACAAAGCCCTCATGAGCCTTGTCCTTAGTTTCATGAAGCTGATCGAGAATATCGATTGCCTGACGTATAAAATCATAATGGTAGCGCATCAGCTTTTCCTGACGCTCTGTATAACCAATATCCGTGTGTGAATGATGAATAAGATAAACTGTCCAATTTTTCTTCAAAGCCATATGAACCTCCTACTTGCTTGTATAAACCATCCCTGTCTCAAAATTTTTCTGAAGTGCGCCAAACAAAAGAATTGTCGGTATTGATGCAAAAATACATGCCAAAAACAATGCTGGCGGATTACCTTTACCCATCATGGAAATTGTTGCCATAATCGGACGCATCTCCGGTGATTTTGTAAATGTAAGACCAAACATAAGATCATTCCATGCCCATGTGAACTGGGAAAGGAAAACAATGGAAAGCGGCGCTTTCGCCATAGGTACAAAAATTCTCGTCATAATCTGCCACGTATTAGCGCCGTCAATTTTTGCCGACTCACATATTTCTCCGGATATACCAATGAAAAAGTTTCTGAGCACAAACATACAAAACGGAATACAAATTGCAGTGTAAAACAAAATCATTGCAA
>USSL01000059.1 GCA_900557175.1 uncultured Eubacteriales bacterium | reverse complement strand
TTTCCGCGTCAAAGCTTCGGATTGAATCGATTTCATCATCCCAAAATTCTATACGGTACGGACAATCATCCGACATATTATAAACATCCAAAATACCGCCGCGCACAGCAAACTGTCCCGGCGCTTCAACCTGTCCGACGCGCTCAAAGCCGATACTGACAAGCTTTTTCTTCATCTGTTCAATATCACATATCTGCCCGACTTCAAGCGCCATTATATTTTCTTTAATCACTGACAAATCAAGGACACTGTCCATCAGCGCATCAATTGTCGTGACAATCGTTACAGGCTTTTGCTCCAAAAGACGTCTTATAACACAAAGTCTCTGACGCACAATATAGTTGCCGTGAATATCTGCATTGTAAAAAATAACATCCTTTGCCGGATAGAGCATCACATTTCTGTCATAAAACTTATAGTCCTCCAAAAACTCCTTTGCCCGAACATCATTGCCCGTAATAATAAGCTTGCACGGATAATTTTCTGACAACGTATAAACAAACTGCCCCTTGCCCGCATCAATGCAGCCATCGGCCAGCAGCGGAAGCCTGCCGGCTTTGATGTCTGCCTGAATAAAACGGATATCCTCAAGCTGTTTCATAGGATTTGTTAAAGCTAGCATACTCCCCGCTCCTTTCATGCCTTTTTCTTTACATTGTACTTATTCATCGCCGCATCAATATCACCGCCGGCGATCATCTTTACCGCATCGGATGCATCCGCAGCTGCCGCATCAATAAGCTTTGCATCTTCCCCAGTAAATTTTCCGAGCACATAATCCGCTAAATCCCAGCCCTTTGGTTTTTCACCGACACCGACCTTAATCCTCGGAAACTCTGTCGTTCCCAAATGAGCAATAATACTTTTAATGCCATTATGTCCGCCGGCACTGCCTTTTTTGCGGATACGCAGCTGTCCGACATCAAGGCTGATATCATCAAAAATAATCAAAATATCTTCCGCATCCACCTTATAATAATCGGCAATTTCTCGTATACTCTCGCCGCTTAAGTTCATATAAGTCATCGGCTTTACCAAAATGACTTTCTGTCCCTCAATGACGCCTTTGCCAATGAGCGCTTTATGCTTTTTTGTATCTACAGATATATTATAATCTTCTGCAATTTTATCTATGACACGAAAGCCTGCATTATGGCGCGTGCCCTCGTATGTTTTCGTCGGATTTCCAAGTCCTGCAATCACAAACATCTTCTGATACTCCTTTCATTTTTCCACAAATTTTATCTGCTCTTGTTTTGCATAATATAATAGTCGAAACCTATTTATTCTAACATCTTAGTATACAAAGCACAGCATTAAAAGTCAAACGGCACTTTTTCCGGTTCCGACACAGCTTTATACGCCCGTACACTGCATATGCCGTTTACTGTTTTCTGTTAATTCTTACTTTTTCCTTAAATTATCTTGCTTTTTTGCTTCATCTATATACTTTATCAGTGCTTTCTGCTATACTTATAGTAGGAATAGCGTCATGATGAAGTACATAAAATAATTTGAATGGAAAAGCGCAGGACGTATCCATCATATTTCAGGGAATGAGGTGATTTTATGAAACGCAAAGCTTTAAAACTTTTATCTATGATTCTTACCGCGGCAATGGTGCTTTCATGCTCGATACTGATTGCATTTGCCGAAGAAGCCCCAAAACCTAAAGTACCGGAATTAAAAACCGCACTGGCTGACAGTATCTCACTGATAACCGAGGACGGTTTTGAATATGCCATCCGCGCAAAAGACGATGCCGGTACAGACATTTGGAAATGGGCGGACACTGACCAGTATGATGCGAAAAATCATACAGTAACTTTTAAATCTCTGACAGCAGATACAGAATACACATTTGCCCGCAGAGCTGCTGATGCCGAAGATGTTGCCGACACAGACATCCAGACATACAAAACAGCGCCAGCGCCGGCAACAGAAGAATCCGCAGCGCCGCCGGCATCTGAGGAGACTAAACCTGAGGAAACTAAACCGGTCGAAACCGTACCGGAGGAAACCAAACCAGCCGATACCGTACCGGAGGAAACTAAACCGGCTGATACTGTACCGGAGGAAACCAAACCAGCTGATACTGTACCGGAGGAAACCAAACCGGCCGATACTGTACCTGAGGAAACTAAACCGGCCGATACTGTACCGGAAGAAACCAAACCAGCTGATAAACCGGAAAAAGCGCCAACACCAGGCAAACCTGTTCTTGTCAGCGTCACCGATACAGAAATCGTTGTTTCACTGGCATCAGACGCCGACAAAGCTTTCGGTTATGAGTTCACATTAGACGGCAAAACATTCACAGCTGAACCGTCATTTAAAGATTTAAAACCCGACACAGATTATGAAATTAAAGTCAGAATCAAAGCCGGCGTTTACGATGGCAAAGAATATATGGAAAGCGACCTTTCCGAAGCACTCAAAGTTCACACAATGAAAGCTGCCGCACCGGCGCCTAAGTCTCCTGTTCTTGAAAGCCGTACCGAAACTTCTCTTAAAGTTAAAACTGAAGCAGGTCAGGAATATGCCTTAAAGGGCACTGACAAATGGCAGACAAGCGGCGAATTTAATAATTTACAGGCAAACACCGCCTACGAAATTGTGACAAGAACGATTTATGACCCTGATCAGGCAATGGAAAGTCTTGTGAGCGAACCGTTAAAAGTAAAAACAGTAATCGGTTTCTCATGGCATATCGGCGGAGTTGAGGATGGAAAAACATATGATGCCGGAACATCATTTAAAGCAGATGTGTCAGCAGCCGGACTTGACAATACTTCACCAACTATTGGCGATACACGGTACAGACCGCTTCGCTGGAACTGGGGCGGTGATGAAAACGGCTACTTTAAAGATGGTATTTACAATACCGAATTCAGAATTACAGATTCAGGCAACTACAGACTAAATGTCGTTTTCGGACTTGAAACATTCACTGAAAAGGGATGGATCAGCGAAGGCAGAGAAGAAACAGCATCCGTATCTTTTAAAATTGTTGCCAAAGAATTCACGATTAAGGCAACATCCACTGTTGGCGGAAAGCTTTCTCCAACAGGCACATTAACTGTATTGCAGGCCAAAAATTATACGATTAAGATGATTCCTGACAAAGACTATAAACTGGCTAAACTTTTAGTTGACGGCAAAGAAGTCAATGTCAAAGACTTAAAGTACACATTTGAAAACGTTAATAGCAATCACACCATTCACGCTGTGTTTGAAAAAGCAGGCAAATTAGACGCACCAAAGACCGGCGATGAGACACCGCTTCCATTGTATATAGCAATTGCCGCTGTTTCTCTGCTTGTTATTATCGGTGCTGCCGTATTCGTTGTAAAACGTAATGCCAAAAAATAACAAAAACAAATTGCTATCATAAACCGTTCTCCTTGCACAAAATACCCTCCGGCTTAAGCCGGAGGGTATTTTCTTATACTTTTATACGCCCGTTATTCTTCTCCTGCCTCATTTTCCATAGCAGCAATTTCATATTTTTCAAGAATGATCGACTGGATCTTATCGCGTGTTTCAGAATTAATCGGATGTGCGATATCTCTGTACTCGCCGTCGGCAGCCTTACGGCTCGGCATTGCAATAAATAATCCTTTTTCGCCTTCAATAACTTTAATATCATGAACAACAAATTCATTATCTAAAGTAATTGAAACAACTGCTTTCATCTTTCCCTCTTTAGCTACTTTTCTAACTCTAACATCTGTTATCTGCATAACGTGTATCCCCCTTCTATTTTGTCAGCTTGAAGTCTTTGGTCTTTCATGCTCCCGCATTCCTAAAACACTCGTACTCCGCTCATTTTTCAACGAAAAATGGCTCCCTACTCGTGTTTTGCGGGACTCAAGACCTTTGCTTCAGATGCAAGTACTCTTGCACTGCTGCAAGGTCTTGGTCCCTTGTATCATCATATGATGTATCTTTCGTTGGCTTCGACAACGATTTTTATATCGTCTTCTTTGCCGATGTAGGATGTGTTTGCGCGGATTGTGTCACGGCTCTCGACGATACAGTTTTCAATGACTGTGTTGTCGCCAATGTAAACATCATTCAGGATAATTGAATTTTTAATGACACAGTTGCTTCCGACATAAACTTTCTTAAACAGAATTGAATTTTCAACACGTCCGTTAATGATACAGCCGCTGGAAACAAGACTGTTTTTTATGTATGCGCCCGGATTGTATTTTGCCGGCGGCAAATCTGCAACCTTTGTGAGCACGTTCGGATACTGCTTAAAGAAATAGTCTCTGACGTCTTTCTTCAAAAAGTCCATATTTGTTCTGAAATAAGAATCTACTGTTGCGATATTTCTCCAGTAGCTGTCCATCTTATAGCCATAAATCTTCTTCTGCTCTTTGTATCTTACAAGAATATCCTGTACAAAATCATAGCGGCCTTCTTCATTACATTTTTCAATTAAATCAATGAGATGGCGTCTTCTGATTACATAAATACCTGTAGACACGCAATTTTCCTTAGCTACAAGCGGTTTTTCTTCAAATTCACGGATACGGCCTGTCTCATCCATTTTGACAATACCAAATCTTGTAAGGTCATCATCACCTTCAGCCATTTCCTTATAAACAACGGTAATATCCGCTTTCTTTTCAATATGGTACTCTAATACCTTTGTATAATCCATCTTATACACGCCGTCGCCGGAAGCGATGATAACATATGGTTCATGACTGTTCTTAAGGAAATCAATGTTTTGCCATATGGCATCCGCTGTACCTCTGTACCAGTAGCTGCTGTCTGCTGTAATTGACGGTGTTAAAATATAAAGTCCGCCCTGTTTTCTTCCGAAATCCCACCATTTCGAGGAATTCATATGATGATTTAAAGACTTGGAATTGTACTGTGTCAGCACAGCGACTTTCTTCACATGTGAATTGGACATATTGCTTAAAGCAAAGTCAATCGCTCTGTAGCTGCCGGCAACCGGCATTGCCGCTACCGCACGTTTTTTAGATAACTCCTGCATCCTGTTATTGTTTCCGCCTGCTAAAATAATACCAATTGCTCTCATTACAATTCACCTGCCTTAACTATACAATGTCCGCTTTCAAGTAATCCGTCAGGATAATCTTCTTTTGTTGTTTCTCCGACGATTGCGGTATTCTTTCCGATAGAAACATCATCCGGAATGACCGAGCCTTCGGAAATTGTTACTAAATCAAATGCATAAACCTTTGGATTCACAAGGTTTTCAGCATATTCGCCGACGCCCATCTTTACATGATTGCCGACTTTTATATTCTCAGCGATAATTGCCTTATCAATCGTACAATTCTCGCCGATCTCACTGCCTGTCATAATAATGGAATCTCTGACGACTGTACCCTCGCCGATTGTCACACCGGCACCGATGACACTGTTGATCACTTCACCGTAAATCTCAGAGCCTTCGCCGATAATACAGCGTTCTACCTTAGAATTCTCCCCGAAATACTGAGGTGCTGTCTCATCACTGTTTGTATAGATTTTCCAAAATTCCTCATACAGATTAAATTCAGGAATGATATCAATCAACTCCATGTTTGACTCCCAATATGCACCGAGCGTTCCGACATCCTTCCAATAACCATTAAATTCATAAACATAGGCTTTATGATTCTTTTCATGAATATATGGAATAACATGCTTACCAAAATCACAGCCCGGCTGATCTTTTAATGTAAGCAGAGCCTCCTTAAGCACTGACCATTTAAAAATATAAATACCCATTGAGGCAAGATTGGAATGAGGATGTTCAGGTTTCTCCTCAAATTCCTGCACATTACTGTTATCATCACAAATAACAACACCAAAACGGCTTGCATCCTCCCATGGCACAGGCATACATGCGATTGTAACATCGGCATCCTTAGCCTTATGGAAATCAAGCATCACTTCATAATCCATCTTATAAATATGGTCCCCACCAAGAATCAGCACATATTCCGGATTATGGGCTTCTATGTATTCAATATTCTGGTAAATAGCATTGGCTGTACCTGTATACCAGTCTGAATTTTCCTTCTTCTCATACGGTGGAAGTAATGTCACACCACCATAGTTCTTGTCCAAATCCCATGGAATACCGATTCCGATGTGCGTATTTAATCTAAGATGCCTGTACTGCGTCAGTACGCCAACTGTATCAACGCCTGAATTAATACAGTTGCTCAGCGGGAAGTCGATAATACGGTACTTGCCGCCGAAAGATACTGCCGGTTTTGCAACATTTGCTGTTAATACACCAAGTCTGCTTCCCTGCCCGCCTGCTAAAAGCATGGCTATCATTTCCTTCTTAATCACGTTACCACCTCTTGTTGTTTAATTAGTTTATGTCATATATTATATCACTATTTTTTCAAAATGTGAACACTAATTACCAATTTTTTTTGTATTTTTACACTTTTTTTATCTATATTCTATATTTCTTTTTCTACATTTTCCAAGACTTTTCGACAATTTTGCACAATTTTAACCCGCTTTTTTTATATATTTTTCCATTTTTATTGGATTTTGTCAAACGTACTGTCCTACAAAATGAGCATGAAACTGAAACTTTCTTGGAGATTTTTAATAAAAACTTTACTTTTTCTTCCTACTGTGTTTATAATGATGATGGGTTTTTATATTCCAAATAATTCTGATAGGATGTGTAAGCTATGTATCATATTAATTTTAATATACCTGAAAAAATCCATTTTATGGGTATCGGCGGCATCAGCATGAGCGGCCTTGCCGAAATTCTCTTAGACCGGGGCTTTACAATCAGCGGCTCTGACCGGGCGCCGTCAGCCATTACAAAGCATCTTGAAGCCAAAGGTGTTCATATTGCCTATGGCCAGTGCGCAGACAATATTACAGATGACATTCACGCGGTTGTTTACACTGCCGCCATTCATCCTGACAATCCTGAATTTGCCGAGGCTGTCAAAAAAGGAATCCCTATGCTTGACCGCGCTGAGCTTCTCGGACAAATTATGAGCCACTATAAAAATTCTGTCGCAGTTGCCGGCACACATGGCAAAACAACAACGACATCCATGCTCAGTCACATTTTTCTTCAGGCAAAAACCGATCCGACCATTTCTGTCGGCGGTATTTTAAAAGCGATTCACGGAAATATAAGAATCGGCCGCTCTGAAAACTTCATCACCGAAGCATGTGAATACACAAACAGTTTTTTAAAGTTTAATCCGAAAATTGAAGTTATATTAAATATAGAAGAAGACCATTTAGACTTTTTCAAGGATATTAACGATATCCGTAATTCCTTTAAAGCCTTTGCCGGCAAATTGCCTGACGATGGCACATTGATTATCAACGGCGAAATTGACAATATTGATGAAATTACTGAAGGCCTTCAATGCCGTGTCATTACATACGGACTTGAGAATCATTTTGAATACAACGCCCGCAATATCACATTTAATGAGCGGGGTGCCGGACAGTTTGACCTTTACCACAATGATACGTTCAAAGAGCATATAAAACTCAGCGTCACCGGACTGCATAATGTATCTAATGCACTTTCCGCTATCGCCGCTTCCGAAGCGCTTCATCTGTCTATGGAGGATATTAAAACCGGCCTTAAAGCATTTGAGGGAACTGACAGACGCTTTGAATATAAGGGCGACTATCACGGTATTACAATTATTGATGACTATGCCCATCATCCGACGGAAATCACGGCGACATTGACAGCCGCGAGAAATTATCCGCATAAAAATATATGGTGCGTCTTCCAGCCGCACACCTACACGCGGACAAAGGCATTTCTCCACGAATTTGCCGAATCCCTCTCACTTGCCGACTATGTTGTTCTCGCAGATATTTTTGCCGCAAGAGAAACCGATCCGGGCGATATACACTCAACTGATATTCAAAAACTGATTGAAGCCAAAGGCGTGCCTGCCTACTATTTTTCTTCATTTGAAGAAATTGAAAAGTTTTTGTCCGAAAAATGTACCCACGGTGATTTGTTGATAACTATGGGTGCCGGAGATGTTGTAAATATTGGCGAAGCACTGCTTTCCGAATAGTTATCCACATTATCCACAAGGTTGTACACTGTTTTTGTGTATAAACTTTGTGGATATTTTTATTTACATAACATATGTTACTGTTTTTCGACATATATCGAGTTTATGCGATAAAATGACTGTTTTTCGGCCATCCATAATCTTTGTCCTCCAATTATGTCCACTTTTTATCCACATTATCCACAATATCCACATTACACTTTACTTTCTGCCGTCGCCCCATTGTGGCTATTCTCAAAATTTGATAACTATGATATACTGATACAACAAATACAACACAAATGAAAGCGGGAAGCTTATGAAATTAAAGATTCATTCCAAAGTCGCAGAAACAGCAACAGTGATTCCCAATATTTTTTTTGATACATATATGCCCAAAGCCAACGGAGAATTTTTAAAGGTTTATCTTTATCTGTACCGCTGGCATACTGACAGCACAAAGGAAATTTCTATTGCCTCTGTGGCCGATACACTTGACCTTACAGAGGGCGACGTCATCCGCGCCCTCAAATACTGGCAGGAAGAAGGTCTTCTTGCCCTTATGACAGACCAGACCAATATGACAATCGAAGAAATTTATTCCGGTGAATCAAAAAATTTGGAATTTAAACAGGAGGTTCCGGCCAGAAGTGAGCGGTATATGAAGACAGTTGTTGCCTTTGCCAACACGGCGGGCGGCAGGCTGATTTTTGGTATTGAGGACGGAACGCACCAAATTTTAGGGGTGCCGCCCGAAACTGTTTTTCAGGACATGGACAGTATTAC
>USSL01000058.1 GCA_900557175.1 uncultured Eubacteriales bacterium | reverse complement strand
CCAGCCATGCAATCTGCCCTCTGCTGATCCAGAGATTTCCAGGATGCGGATCCGCATGGAAAAATCCATCCTCCAAAATCTGTTTGCAGTAGTTTTCCGCTGTCTTTTCGCCAATTTCAGTCATGTCGTAGCCAAGACTTTTTAGTTCCTCTATATGATCGATCTGGATTCCGTCGATATAGTCCATGCCAAGAAGTCATGGAGTCGTCAGTTCGTGATACACCACGGGGCAGGTCGTATAGGCGATTTCTTTTTGGTTGGCGTAAAACAGATCTAGATTGGCGGCCTCTTTTTCAAAGTCAATCTCTTCTCTGGTAGTCTCCCAGAGTTCATCTAAAATCGTATGAAAGTCGATCAGATTTTTAGTTCCCAGTGTCAGTTTTAAAATACCGGAAGCTTTTTTTAAAAGCCGGATATCATTTTCCATCGTCTTTTGGATGGCCGGTCGCTGTACCTTTAAAACAACCTTTGTTCCGTCTTTTAGCTGTGCGGGATGTACCTGTGCAATGGAAGCAGAGCCAAGCGGAGTCTGTTCGATGGAAGAAAAAATGTCAGAGACAGGTCGCTGTAATTCGGATTCAATGATTGAGACTGCAGTCTCATATGGCATGGGGATCACATCGGTACGAAGCCTTGTCAGCTCCTGACAGTATACTTCCGGGAGCATATCGGAACGCATGGACATGATCTGCCCCAGCTTGACATAAGTAGGGCCCAGATCTTCCAGAATCTCGCGGAGCTTGACCGGTGTCAGACCCGAGGTCAGATGGTGTTTTTTTAAAACTTTTAAAATCTCGTTCAGCCGCCTGCCGGAGGCGGCTGAATCTTCTTCCGTGTATGATGGATACCGGGAAGGATCCATTGTTTTTTGTTCTTTATTCATTCTGATTCTTCGGGTGTCCTTTCATCGGAGGTAATATCTGGATCTTCAGGCTGTTCTTTTCTTGCTTCTTCTGTCTGGGCAATCTTTTCTTTCAGAGCGTTTAATTCCTCTTCGGTCATCTGATCGACAGAATTCATGGCATCTGTATAATTCCTGGTAACGGTGACAGAAATATGTTCTTTGACTTTTTCTTTTGCTGTATGTTTCAGTTCTTCATTGAGCATTCTGCCCTGTGCAACGGTCAGTTCGCCTTTTTCTACCAGATCATCGATCAGTTCTTTTGCGTTTTCTGCAGTAGAGGCGACAGCACCTACACCTGCTAAAAATACTTTTCTTAATCCTTCTGTGAATTCCATAAAGACCATCCTTTCTTGAAGTACATGATTGTCATTTGTTGTTTTCTTTATTATAGCACGTATCAGGAGGAATGTTTCTTACTTTTTTGTTAAAAATATGAAAAAAAGTAAGAGGGAAAAAGCAAAATATGGTATAATTTTCTATATCAGACAGGGGAGGAAACAGGTGTGGAAAAAGTGAGAGAGAAGGTACTTTTTGCACTGCAGGAAGTACAGAGAGCAGTGATCGGAAAGCAGGAAGTGACAGAGACGGTGATGAAAGCATTTTTGGCGGGTGGGCATGTGCTGGTGGAGGATATTCCGGGACTTGGCAAGACGACCATGGCGATTGCTTTTTCCAGAGCGATCGGACTGCAGAAGCGCAGGGTGCAGTTTACACCGGATGTACTTCCGAGTGATGTGACAGGTTTTTTTATGTTCAGAAAGGAAACGGGAAAGTTTACATACATGCCGGGGCCGGTGATGAGCAATTTGTTTTTGGCTGACGAAATCAACAGAACATCGCCGAAAACGCAGTCGGCACTTTTGGAAGTCATGGAAGAAGGCCGTGTGACTATTGACGGACATGTCATTAATGTGCCGGAACCGTTTACTGTGATCGCAACACAGAATCCGGCGGGCTCGTCGGGCACACAAAATCTTCCGGAATCCCAGCTTGACCGTTTTATGATATGTATCAGCATGGGTTACCCGGACATTCATGAGGAAATTAATATTATAAAAAGTCATTACAGGCAGCATCCGCTTGACAATATTTCTCCGGTGATCGACAAAGAAACTTTGTGCAGGCTTAAAGGGCAGGTGAAGAATGTATTTGTCCATGATGCGGTATATGAATATATTGCCCGCCTTGTGACGGCAACACGAAATCACGAGATGTTAAAGCTTGGCATGAGTCCGAGAGGAACGCTGGCGCTGTGCCGTATGGCACAGGGGATGGCTTACCTGCGCGACAGAGATTATGTGCTTCCGGAGGATGTGGCTTATGTGTTTGCGGATGTCGCCTGCCATCGCATGATTTTACATTCAAAAGCAAAAGTGACACAGGTAAGTGCGGCGGATGTCGCTGAAGATATACTGGCAGGTGTTGCAAAGCCGGTGCCGAGAAACAGAAGGAAGGGATAAAGTGAAGAAGTTGGCATTTTGCCTTTGCCTTATGGCGGCAACACTGTATGTTGCAGTGATGTATGAGCCTGTATGGCTGATGAATGTTTTTGTGATTGAGCTTGTGCTTGTGATGTCAGCGGCAGTGACAGTGCTTATTTTCAGAAATGGCATAAGTGCGGATTTAAAGCTGACGGTGCCTGTCACTCAAAAGGGCAGTCGTGCCAAAGGTCATATTTTGCTTGAAAATAAGCGCCGTATGACAATTCCGAAGGCAGCAGTGACAATGTTTATTTACAGAGAGGATGTTAAAAATCCGGAAAAGAAGACTTTTTGGGCGCCAGTCCCTAAAAAGGGGAAGGCAGTCATACCGTTTGAGATTGACTGTCTGACATGCGGCAGCATACAGGTTGTCCTAAAGCGGGCAGCAGTGACAGATTATTTGAGAATTTTATCATCAGGACGCCGTCTTGATATTTGCGGAACGGTTTCAGTACTTCCGCGGCTTATGCCTGCTGCAGTCGGGGTTGTGTCAAATTTCAGATATTTTCTCGGTGACAGCGATATTTTTGCAGATGACCGGGGCGGCGATGACGCTTCGCAGATTTTTGAAATAAGGCCGTACCGTCCGGGTGATAAAATGCAGAAAATCCACTGGAAGCTCAGCGCCAAGTCAGATGAGATGATGGTTCGTGAATATAGCGATCCTGTTGGCTATGCGATTGTCATCTTTGTAAATCTTTACGGCGGGCGCAGCGATGTACGGCAAAAAGATGCGGCAGTTGAATCTGCAGCAGCTCTGTCATGGACGCTGCTTGAGCTTGACTATTCGCATATTGTGGCGTGGATTGATAAAAACGGACGGCTGCGCCGGTTTAAGCTTGCAAAGCCGGAGGATATTTACAGCATGGCGGCAGAGCTTATTAAGGCGGCACCTCACAAGTTTGAGCGTCCGGCCATCAAGCTTTATAATGAAAAATACGGTGCGGCAAGCTACCATACGTTTATTGAGGTCAATATGAAGCCGGAGATGATTTTGGGTGGAGAGACACATTTTGAGTTATGTGCGGATAAGCTTGAGGAAAGTCTTTTGGCGTTGAATATGGAGATATAGCTTATGAATAAAAATGAAAATCATGTACCGGTATTTTTTGCCGGTATAAAGCTTTGCTTTTTAATATTCATTGGTATGGGTATGGCAATGTTTCTTGCAGAATTTGCCGCTATACAGCGCGATTGGATAGAGCTTTTGATACCGGTTTTATTATCGGCGGTTATATGTGCGGCTCTAGTACTTTTTGTGCGGTCAAAGCTTTCCTGTATGCTCATTGCAGGAGGACTGTGGCTTGTCTTTGTGTGGATCAATAAAACGGCGATATATGGCGGGGCGCAGACAGTCTATGCGATTGCTGAAAATATGGTTTCTGCTTATTTTAATAATGAGGAAGTTCAAAGAACAGTGCTTTCGGGGGACAGCCTGAAACAGGTGCTTGATTTTTTTGCGGCAGTTTTGTCGGCATGGCAGGGATTTGCGGTCATTGCAAATTTAAAAAAGAGCCGTCCGGCATTGACAGCAGTCATACCGGTACTGGCAATCGTTTTATACTTTGCAGCAGGCCAGGTACCATGTTGGATTTCGCTGATTTTATTTGGGGCAGGTTTTGTCGGTCTCATATCAATGAATGTCGGTGCAGATAAAAATTATAAAGCGGCACTTCAGAGTGCGGCAGTGGCTGTCATTTTATTTGCGGCAGTGACAGGCGCGGCTGTGTGGGCAATGCCGCCGGAAGGCTATTTAAAGGAAGAAAATAAGACATATATACGCACGGCGGTCCGTGACAGTTACCGGGATTTTGGAGAATACTTAAATGAGCGCATGTCAGAGACAGAAAAAAACGGTATGGGCATTGGCGAAGGAAAACTTGATAAAGCCGGAAATTTAAGCTACACGGGCGAGACGGTGATGCGCGTATCAACAAACCGACAGGTGCCGGCAGCACTTTATTTAAAGGCGTATGCTGCCGGAAATTTTGAGAAAAACCGGTGGACGGAAATTGACTCCGGCGGCCTTGATGATGTCAGTGCAGCATATGATGCAGATACGGGTGAATATCTGAGGGCAATATGGAATAACAGTTATCAGGCGTCTGTGGATGACACGGAGGCAGTTATGACAATTTCACCGTCAGAGGCAGTATCAGATCACGTGTACATTCCTTATGCAAGTATTTTAGGCAACGGCGATAATATGGCGGCTGAGGGCTATGTGACAGCGCTTTCGGGCGGACAAAAAAGAGATATTTATTATGCGGATCAATTTTTTTCAATGATGGCTGATGCGGACAGCTATATTGGCAGCGGCTCCGGCGGCGGACGGTTAAAAAGCTACACCGGTTATGTCCGGGAAAATTACATGTCTGTCGAGGGCATGTCGGACCGATTTAAAAATGATTATAAAATCGCAGACGGCAGCAGCCCGGAAACGGTGACGGATTACATAAAGGAAACGTTTGAGAGCGTGGGGCTTCGCTATACACTTGAGCCCGGGACTATGCCGCGTGGAGAAAATGTTATCGAATATTTTCTTTATGAGAATAAAAAGGGCTACTGTATGCATTTTGCCTCGGCCGCAGTGATGATTTACAGGCTTAACGGTATTCCGGCGCGCTATGCCGAAGGCTATGTGATACCGCGAGGCAGTTTTAAACAGCGCACTTCAGGGGATGATGACAGCGGCAGTCCGGAGTTTATAAGTGAAATCAGAGATTATCAGGCACATGCATGGCCGGAAATTTATATTGAAGATTTTGGGTGGGTGCCGGCGGAGGTGACGCCGGCTTATACAAATGGCAGTATACCTGAGGCACTTACGAAAGAAAGTGAGACTGCACCGTCTGAGAGTGGAGAAAGTGAGACTGCGCCGTCTGGGAGTGAAGAAAGTGAGACTGTGCCGTCTAAGAGCGAAGAAAGTGAGAGCGCAGTGACCGGCGAAAAAGAAAGCACAGATAACGGAATGGGCAATGAAGCGGATGAAAACAGTGAAACTAAAGCGAATGCGACCGGCATCGGCGGCGCGGGAAACCGTGAGAATACAGGCGGCAGTCAGGGCGGCGCTTTTAAAGTTTTGCCGGTTGTTTTTCGTGGACTTTTGGCTGTGCTTGCAGCGGCAGTACTGTGTGTATGCTTTGTAAGTATCGCAAAGTTTCGCACACGCCAGGCGGCTGCTTTGTTAAAACCGCCGTATGACAGTCGGACAACAAAGGCGCTTTGGCGCTATCTGATGCGCTGGCTTATTTTGTACGGCGTGCGAAGTGCAAAAAGCGGTGACAGTGAAGCTATAATGAAGGAAATGGCTGAAAAATCGGCTGACTTAGGAAAACAAAAGGATGGTAAAAGCTATAAAGGGGCGGCAGATGATGATGCACCGGATGCGAACGCGCTCGCTTATATATTTGATAAGCTTTTAAAGTCGGCATACAGCAGGCAGGGGCTTGAAGCTGAAGAATATGTCCGGGTGATTTGCCTTTACAGACAGTTTGCACAAAGTATTTACGGACAATTAAGTCCGCACAAAAAGATGGCAGCAGTATTTTTGTGGTGTCTGCCGGGAAAGGGTGAAAGTCGTGTATAAAAAGATTATAGAAAATTACAAGCCGGTCTGCGAACAGGAGGCTTCGGATAAGGCGCTGATACTGTCACTTATTGATCATATTGGCGATAAGCTTCTTATAAGGGAAAGTGCGGCGGCGCATATGACAGCGTCATCCATGATATTTAATCGGACGAGAGATAGGGTGCTTTTGATTTACCATAATATTTATAAGTCCTTTGCATGGACCGGCGGACACAGCGACGGTGAGCACAACTTGTTGAAAACAGCGGCAGTCGAGGCAATGGAGGAGACGGGCTTGAAAAAACTGTGGCTTATCAATCCTGAAGGCGGGGAAAGGATACCGTTTTCTGAAGCAGCGGATGAGGCGGTAAAAATGACGGCAGCTGTTGATATTTTGACAGTCAACGGTCATGTGAAGCGGGGAAAGTATGTGAGCGCACATCTTCATCTGAATGTCTCGTATCTTTTTGAAGCTGATGAGAATGAGGCAGTGCGCTGCAAGCAGGATGAGAACAGTGACGTACAGTGGGTGAACTGTGCCGTACTTTCAGAGGTGATCGACGAACCGTGGATGCTTCCGGTATATGAAAAGCTCATAAAAAGAGGAAAACAGCATTAGTTAAGTAACAAAACAATATGCATATTTTAGTAAAACATCAGAAAGTAAACGAGGAAGGGATGAATGTCGCTACGACGCTCATCCCTTCTCTGTACATATTGAACAAAAATCATGTTTAAAATTCTACAAAACTTACAAAAAGATATATATTAGTTGACAACATGAGAAAATGGTGTTAATCTGTAGTTACACAAATGTTAAGTAACAAACGAAAGATGACAAAAATCAGAGAAAGGAGGCACATGATGGCAGTAAAAAACACGGTATCTATGCAGGATATTGCCGATGAGCTCGGTGTGAGTAAGGTTACAGTTTCCAAGGCACTAAACGGTAAGGATGGCGTCAGCGAAGAAATGAAAGAACGCATTTTGCAGAAAGCAGAACAGTACGGCTATATACTTCCGGACTATGGGCAGCGCAAGGCAAAAAAAGTTGCGATTATTATGAGCGACCGTTTTAATTCGGGAGATGCAGGTCGGTTTTATATGGGCATGTATGGAGCGATTATGAATGAGCTGCGCCGGGCGAACTGTTCGGGGATGATGATTACACCGAATATTGACAGCTTGGACAGAGATATGGAGACGATTGAGATGCCTGGATTTTTTGATGGTCTGATTTTTCTTGGTATTTTGGAAAAGGACGTCCGTCAGCGCATTGCCCGTGTGCCGCTTCCGAAAGTTTTTGTAGATGTCTATGATGAAAAGCATCATTCAGATTCCGTTGTTACAGAAAACATCTACAGCACATACGAACTGACTTCCTATTTAATCGGGAAAGGCCACAAAGACATTGGGTTTGTGGGTACCATCGGAACGACAACGAGTATTAACGACCGTTATTTGGGATATTTCAGGGCAATGCTTGAACAGGGAATGAAGCCGGATAAAATATGGCTTATTTCTGACAGAAGCGAAGCCGGTCAGGCCATAGTGCTGAAGCTTCCGGAAAAGCTTCCGACAGCCTTTGTATGCAACTGCGATGAGACGGCTTTTCGTCTCGTCAAGGCGTTAAATGCCAGAGGCGTGAAAGTGCCGGAGGAGGTTTCAATTGCAAGCTTTGATAATGATATTTATGCAGAGCTTTGTGAACCGAAGCTTACAACTGTTGCGGTAAATATTGATGAAATCGGACGGACAGCGGCAAGGCGCATGGTGCGGCATATGGAAAAGCCTGAAAAAACGGGCGGTGACGTATTTCGTGTGCCGGGAAAGATTATTTTCCGAGATTCTGTCCGGGATTTGACGTGAGTCGCAGCAGTAACAATAAAAAAGGAGGATGAAAAAAGTGAAAAAGGGAGAAATGAAAAAAGTGAAAAAGCATCGTCGCTGGAGTAAAAACGATACCGAGCTTACAGTGCTGGCACTCCCGACGGCCATATGGTATGTTCTTTTTTGTTTCATTCCGATGTTTGGTCTGATTATTGCATTTAAAAATTACTGCATGACACCGGGACAGAGTTTTATCGAGAACCTTTTTACGAGTGACTGGGCAGGATTTAAGAACTTTGAATTTCTTATTAAGTCCAACGATTTGGTGGTTATTTTGAGAAATACCATTCTTTACAATTTAGCATTTATTGTGCTTGGTATGGTTATTTCTGTCGGCCTTGCGATTATGATCAGCTTAATTCACAGTAAGAGAAAATCAAAGGTTTATCAGACGTTAATGTTTTTCCCGTACTTTATGTCATGGGTTGTTGTCGCTTACTTCCTCGATGCTTTCTTAAATCAGAATAACGGTTTGATTAACAGCATGTTAAAGGAGGGCGGAAGTGAGCCGGTACAGTGGTATATGACAGCGGGTGTATGGCCGGCCATTCTCATATTCATGTACTTATGGAAGTCGACAGGCTATAACATGGTAATCTACCTTGCAAGTATTTCCGGTATTGATACAACACTGTATGAGGCAGCTGTTGTGGACGGCGCTAACAAGCGTCAGCAAGTATGGTACATTACTCTGCCTTGCTTAAAGAGTGTTATTATCATGATGTTTATTTTAAATGTTGGTAAAGTATTTTATTCAGACTTCGGTCTGTTCTTCCAGTTATCACAGGGCGCGAGCGGATCTATCTTTAATACAACGGCAACAATTGATACATATGTATTTAACGCTTTGAAATCTTCAACACCAATCGGCATGACGGCGGCGGCAACCTTCTTCCAGTCGGTAGCCTGCTGTATTACAATTCTTCTTGCGAACTGGATTGTAAAGAAGATTGACGAAGACAGTGCGATTATTTAAGGAGGGAGAGAAGATTATGGCAAA
>USSL01000057.1 GCA_900557175.1 uncultured Eubacteriales bacterium | reverse complement strand
CATTGATGAAAATTACAAATGAAAGGGAAATTCAGGAATGATTGAACCAGTTCAGCAGTGAGGGAATCGTTAAAGAAAAAGATGTTTATCTTAATTTGGCGGTTCCCTCATTTTGTTTTGTTATGACAAAGCTTTTGCAGCAGATAAAAATATTGGATATTTTTCCAAAACTTTATCTCGTAAAAAACAAAAAGCTCTGCACCGCAGCACAGAGCTATATATTTTAATTGTCTTCGGATTCATCTGCCGGTTGATCAAGCCGGTAAATGTGGATCGTGTCAATTCTGTTTTTTTCCATCTTTTCAATTTTGAATCTGAAACCATCCAAATCAATGTATTCACCCTCGGTCGGAATATGTTCAAGTTCATTAATCATATGTCCGGCAATGGAATCGTAATCGTCAGAATCGAATTTTGTTCCGAGAACATCGTTAATATCATCTAATTTTGAAACGCCATCGACAATATATTCATCATCTGAAATTTTCTTAATTTCGTCGTCTTCGTCTTCGTCGTATTCATCACGAATCTCCCCGACAATTTCTTCCAATAAATCTTCCAGTGTAATCAGTCCGGCAGTAGCACCGTATTCGTCAAGGACAATGGCAATGTTAAAGGACTGGTCGCGCATCGTTACCATAAGTTCAGATGTTTTCTGATATTCGTACGTGAAAAAAGGCTCACGCAGGAAATCTTTGAGAACAAAGTCTTCAGGACGCTTATCATAGCAAAATAAATCTTTTAAGTTGACAATACCGATGACATTATCTTTTGAATCTTCATAGACCGGGATACGTGAATATTTCTCAGTTTTAAATAGCTGGGTAAGTTCCTCGTATGTAGAGTCTACAGAAGCAAACAAAATATCAATTCGGGGAACCATGACATCTTTTGCACGGGAATCACCGAAATCGACAACGTTTGTAATCATCTCGTGTTCTTCCTGCTCGATAACACCCTCCTCGTGACTGACATCGATAATCGTAAGAAGCTCATTTTCAGTCATTGTCGTCTTTGCATTCTTATCCGCACCTAAAAGCTTTAAGATACCGTTGGACATCAGGTTGATGATAAAAATCAAAGGTGTCAGAATCACGGTCAGCATGTAAATGATTCTTGCATACTTAAAAGAAAGCTGCTCAGAATATCTTGTCGCCAAAGTTTTAGGAATAATTTCGCCAAACAGTAAAACGAGCAGTGTCAGAATACCTGTGGCAATACCGACAGCGGTTGATACCGGGATCGGGTAACCGGCACTGACACAAAGATCTGTAGCTGTGACCGTACTTAATGAAGAAGCGGAAAGATTGACAATATTATTTCCGATAAGAATCGTACTTAAAAGCTTTCCGGGATTTTCAATAAGTTTCATAACGATGCCTGCGGTCTTATTCCCCTCGTCAACGAGCGTCTTAAGACGTATCTTATTTACCGTTGTCAGGGCAGTTTCTGCGGATGAGAAAAATGCCGATAAAAGAATTAAAATAAAAATTGCAATAATTTGCGGGGCCGCACTGGGGTCCAAATAAATCATCTCCTATTATATAAAATATAGTATAATTACGGGACAGAACCGATGCAGTCCCGATGGCATTATTTTATATGAAGTCATGATTGTTGTCAAGTATGCACTAAACGCCGTCAGGATTACCAAAAGAATTTGACTTGCAAAAATTTAAAACAGGTGTATAATTTGTATTAGATGCAACTAACGGATATTTGCCGTCTATGGACGGAGAGAGTATTAAAGAGGTGTAGAAATTGAGAAAAAAATCTCATGTTTCGTTGGCAGGCTATATAACAGGTCATGAGACGGAAATCAGACATAGAGCAGTTTTCAAAATGGGAAGCATTGTGCCGGATTTGGTGCCGTCATTTATTACAAAAAAGCATGAAATTAATCAGACCTTTGATATTCTTGAAAAAAAGATGAATAAGGTTGTCGATACTTATGACAGCAGTAAAGGACTGACGTTAAGCCGGACAAAGGACTTAGGGGTTATTACACATTATATTGCAGATTATTTTACATTTCCGCACAATAAGGAGTATGAAGGCTCACTGAAAGATCATGTGATTTATGAAAAAGAGCTGAAGCATGAACTCAGAAGTTTTATATGCAGTGTTGATGTCGATATGCCGATGGAGCACAGTGAGGAATTAAACAGCATTCCGAGTATATGTGATTTTATCCGAAAGGCGCATGATACTTATACGGAGCATATTCAGAACGTTCAGAGTGACTGCAGGCATATTGTGCAGATTTGCGGAGAGGTGATTGGAGCACTGCTTGATTTGATGCAGGGAAAGCAAAAAACACCAGTGACAACATGATGACAGACAGAAGGATTTCACAGATGACACAGATGGATAAAATCGTAGATTATATATATAGTATTCCTAAATTTACTAAAAAAGGCGGGATGATTCAGACAGCGCAGATTATGGCGCTGTTTGAGCATCCGGAGAATGATTTTACTTACGTTCACATTGCGGGGACAAATGGCAAGGGTTCAGTCAGTGCTTATATGGCAGGGATGCTTAGGGCGTGCCGCCTTAAGGTCGGGCTGTTTACATCACCGCATCTTGTGCGTATCAATGAGCGAATGAAAATTAATGGTGAAGATATCAGTGACGGAGATTTTATCCGTATTTTTTTTACCGTAAAAGAGAAAATAGATGCGTGGATGAAAGAGGGCGGTGTGCATCCGACTTTTTTTGAATTTATTTATTTGATGGCAATGCTTTGGTTTCGCGAAAACCATATTGATATTGCTGTCGTGGAGACGGGACTTGGCGGACGGCTGGATGCGACAAATGTCGTGGCAAAGCCGGCACTGACAGTCATTACTTCCATTGGTTTTGATCACATGCAGTATCTTGGTCATACAATTGATAAGATTGCCGGTGAAAAAGCAGGAATTATGAAGGACGGCTGCCCTGTGATTTTTGACGGAACATCACAGCCGGAGGCGGTTTGTGTTTTATCAGAGCGGGCAGCAGCCCTTGGGTGCGCCTGTACGGCGGTAACACAGCAGGATATAGGGGATTTTGTGTCAGATAAAGAAAGCTTAAGATATACGATTCCGGCACTTTTTGACGGTAGAAAGCTTTCTGTGGTGCTTCCGACACCGGCACGTTATCAGGCAATGAACAGTGCATTGGCGCTGCGCGGCATGGAAATGCTTTGGCGTGCAGGCAGATTTTCATATCAATATCCGGCGTCAGAGGACAGTTTTTATGCTGTTATTTTAAAAGCATTGTCAAAAGTGCGCTGGAGCGGACGGTTTGAAATGGCTGCACCGGATATTTATATTGACGGCGCCCATAATGAAGCGGGAATTAAGGCATTTTGTGAGAGTATTGAATACAGTTTTTCGGATAAGCCGGTGTATCTGTTATTTGCCGTGGCAGAAGATAAAGATTACACAGAAATGATCCGAAGGCTATGCAGTCTTCAAAGGCTGGCCGGTGTTATGGTGACGGCAATCGAGAGTGAGCGGCAAACGTCTGTAGATTTAGTCGAACAAATTTTTAAAGAAAACTGGCATGGACGGATTGAGGGCACATATAATATTAAAGAAGCGCTTGAGCGGGCAGCAGGCTGGATACAGGGCGGCAGACTTTTTTGTACAGGCTCCCTTTATCTGGCAGGAAGTCTTATGGCACTGCAAAAGAAGAAATAAAGAAAAAGACGAGAGATAAGAGCAGATAGCTTTTATCTTTTTTTTTGTGGCGCAAAGCCCGCTTTTTAGTACAAAATTCAGGATAGGGAGGTTATTATGATCGTTGATTATAAGATTGTCAGACATTCGCTGATTCTTACAGTTGGCAGCGAGCTGGATCATCATGAAGCGAAGAAAATCAAATCGGTCACAGATATCGCATTCAGACGGGGCAGGGCAAAAAATATTATTCTCGACTTTTCAGAAACTAATTTTATGGACAGTGCAGGTATTGGCATGATGATTGGCCGCTATAAAGAGACAGATTTGCACGGCGGCAAACTTTGTATTGTCAATGCGGGGAAAACGATTCAAAAGCTCATAAAAATTTCAGGTCTTCATAGCCTTGTCTATGAATTTGAAACAATGGAGGAGGCGCTTTTATATGTGTAAAAATTTCCGTAATGAAATGTGTATTGTTTTTGATAGTAAGTCAGAAAATGAAGCGTTTGCAAGGATGGTGATTGCTGCGTTTGTGGCGGTGACGGATCCGACACTTGAAGAAATGGCAGATATTAAGACTGCTGTTTCTGAGGCAGTGACTAATTGTGTCATTCATGGCTATGAAGGCGGTGTGGGAAAAATTACGATGCGTGCATGGATAGACCATCAGGCGGTGACAATTGAAATCGAAGATAAAGGTGTTGGTATCGAAAATATTCAAAAGGCCATGACGCCGCTTTACACGTCGAAGCCTGAACTTGAACGGTCTGGTATGGGGTTTGCGTTTATGGAGGCATTTATGGATTCTTTAACGGTTCAGTCGGCACCGGGGAAAGGTACGAAGGTTATGATGGAAAAGATTATCGGAAAGTCAGAAATCGGAAAGTCAGAAATTTCTGAGGATGGCATAGCCTTGTGCAGCAGTCAGGGTGCCTGATTATGGAAGATGTTATCGAACTGTTAAATCGGGCAAAGCAGGGAGATAAAACGGCGAGAGACTGTCTCGTGGAGAAAAATACCGGTCTTGTATGGAGTGTTGTGAAGCGTTTCGGGTTTCGAGGCTATGAATATGATGACCTTTTTCAGATTGGTATTATCGGACTTTTAAAAGCGATTGATTATTTTGACATGTCCTTTAATGTCCGTTTTTCAACATATGCAGTGCCGATGATTACCGGTGAAATCAGACGGTTTTTGAGAGATGACGGTATGGTAAAGGTGAGCCGTCAGATTAAGGATAATGCTTACAAAATTCATCAGTTGAGGGAAAAGTTTTTTGAGTGTCACGGCAGAGAGGCGACGGCGGCAGAGATAAGCCGGGAAACAGGGATGAAGATTGAAGATGTCGTGATGGCGATGGAAACCGGATGTGAGGTAGAATCGCTAAACAAAGTTATTTATCAGGGGGAGAGCAACGATATATGTCTGATGGACAAGCTGGAATCACCGGAGGATGAGGGCGAGCGTATTTTGAATAAGCTGCTTGTCAAAAAACTTTTAGATGATTTGGCGCCTGATGAGCGGGATATTATTATTTTAAGATATTACTGTAATCAGACACAGGCCCAGATTGCAGGACGTCTTGGTATTTCACAAGTACAGGTGTCACGTATTGAAAAGAAAATTTTAAAGACAATGAGAGAAAATGCAATACAGTAAATTTGAATAAAAATGACGTTATGAGCCATACTAAAGGAAAGACAAATATAAAGAGGTGAAAGCATGAGGCCCGTCATTTATATACAGGCAGACAAGCATACGCTCGTACAACATCAGACGGTGCGCGCCAAAGATTTATGCAAAATTTACTGTCGTGATAAAACTTTGGCACAGGCCGCCGAAGAAGTTATTATATGCCGCCTTGGGGCATCAGATCAGCGGATGAAAAAGACGGCATCAGCGCTTTGGCTTATAAGCTGCATAGATAAGGCGCTTTCAGGCGAATGTGATTTTGAAAATATCGGAGAGGCAGAATTTGTTTTTTCGGTGGACTTTGACACAAAAAAGGATAAGGGGCGGCTATGTAAAATTATTTTAGTGGCGGCAGTAACCTTTGCGGGCAGTGTTTTTGCAATTATGACTTACAATGAAGATGTTTCATCAATGGATGTTTTTGCAAAAATATCTGATTTTTTCGGCGCTGGCAAAAGAGGTGTTAAGATGCTTGCCGTCGGTTATGCAGCTGGCATTGCAGCAGGTATTATTGTATTTTTTAACCATTTCGGAAAGTGCCGTCTGACAAAAGATCCGACGCCGATGGAAGTGGAAATGGAAAAGTATGAGACGGATGTCAATGATACGCTGATTAAGAAAAATTCGCGAGAAGGTAAAACTTCCTAATGGTATTAAAAAATCTTTTCCTGCTGTTTGCAGGTGCTGCCTGCGGTGTGACAGTGGCGGCCGGTATTTTTACCTTTATTACATCACTGGGTATCGTTACGAGGCTGGCACAGATTACAAGGACGGCGGAACGGCTTATATGCTATGAAACGTGGATAAGCATCGGTGCGGTGGTCGGAAATTTATGGTGGTTTTTTATGAGCAGCGGCGAAAATCATATGTTTAAGGGGATTTTTCATGGACAGACAGCTGTCTTTGAAAAGATTATCGTTATTTTATTCGGACTTTTTGCCGGTGTATTTACAGGCTGTCTTATTGGCGCCGTCGCGGAAATATTGAATGCTTTTCCAATTATGTTTCGCAGAATCGGTCTTAAAGAAGGAACGGCAATCGTCGTTTTAATGCTTGCGGCCGGAAAATTTACCGGGGTTATTTTGCAGTTTTTTTAAGCTTGCAGACAAATTACTTTAATGGAGAGATGTCAGTATGGATTCTAAAAAAACAGAACAAATTAAAAAAGAGAAGCAAAGAAATAAGGCGTACAATGACTATGTAAAAAAAATAACGCCGACACATAATTGTTTTTTAAATACACTTTATGCTTTTGTCAGCGGCGGCGCTATATGCCTTTTGGGGCAGATACTGCTTAATTTTTTTGAATACCGCGGAATGAGCCATGAAATTGCGGGCAACTATATGCTGCTTGTGCTTATTCTTTTAAGCGTCGTGCTTACCGGATTTAATCTGACAACGCCCATTGCCAAATTTGCCGGCGCCGGATTTTTGGTGCCGATTACGGGGTTTGCCAATTCAGTGACAGCCTGTGCTATTGAATATAAGAAAGAAGGCCAGGTTTTTGGCATTGGCTGTAAAATATTTACGATTGCAGGGCCGGTGATTTTATATGGAATTGTGACATCAGCATTTTTCGGGGTAATGTTTTATGTGATGACGATGCTATAAGTTTAAAGCAAAATGCAGCGTACGAAATAATCTGTGCCATATTCCGTGACAGTACATTGATATTTTAAGAAGTATAGAAAGGTAACGTATTATGAAAAATAAGCGAAAAGGCAAAAGAACGATAGGCTTTGAATGTCCGCCGGCAATTGTGTCCTGTGCCTCGGTTGTAGGAAAGATGGAGGGCGAGGGACCGTTGGGCGGATATTTTGATATTGTTGAAAATGATGGGATGTTCGGAGAAAAAACGTGGGAAGCAGCCGAAAGTACGATGCAGGCAATGGCGGTAAAAAGGGCAATGGAAAAAGCGAAGCTTGCGCCGTCGGAAATTGACTGTGCTTTTGCAGGTGACCTTTTAGGTCAGTTAATGGCAACCTCTTTTGGACTGGCTGATATGAAACTGCCGCTTTATGGTATTTACGGTGCATGTTCAACAATGGGGGAATCTTTGGGACTGGCGGCTATGGCTGTTGACGGCGGTTTTGCAAAAAAAGTTTTAGCTGCAACATCAAGTCATTTTGCAAGCGCGGAGAAAGAATTTCGCTTTCCTTTAGATTACGGCAATCAGCGACCGCTGTCAGCGACGTGGACAGTGACTGGAAGCGGTGCCTTTGTGCTCGGTGAGTATCATGAAAATTATAATGACAGAGCCAGAATTACGGCAATGACTGCCGGGCGGATTGTGGACTATGGCGTCAAGGATTCAATGAATATGGGCGCATGTATGGCTCCGGCAGCAGCGGATACACTAAAGGCGTATTTTAAGGATACAAAGGAAAAAGCGGAAGATTTTGATAAAATTATTACCGGAGATTTAGGTTATATCGGACAGAAGATTATGATTGATTTAATGGAGCAAAGCGGCATTGATATTTCAAAGCAGCATATGGATTGCGGGATTGAAATCTATGATGCACAAAAACAGGATACACATTCCGGGGGCAGCGGGTGTGGTTGTAGTGCAGTTGTCTTGGCTTCGGTCATTGTGCCTGCACTGGAAAACGGACAGTGGAAGCGGGTACTTTTTATGCCAACAGGCGCCCTTCTATCACCAACAAGTTTTAAAGAAGGACAAAGTGTTCCGGGCATTGCACATGCGCTTGTACTTGAAAGCCCAAAACTATAGAAAACAAATATTTTAAGCGGATTTACAAAAAGCCGGAAACAGCAGGTAAATCCGCTTTATTGAATATACAATTAAAAAAAATAAAAAAATTCAAAAAACTTGTTGACAAGGCGTCATACATATGATATTCTAACTGAGCTGTCGGCGAGAGCGATACGGACAGCAAAGAAAAATAAAAAAATCAAAAAAACTTCTTGACAAAAGAAAGTTTAGATGATAAAATAGAAAAGTTGATTCGGCAAAAGAAAAACGTCGAAAAAGCAAAACTAAAAATAAAGTAAAAAAGTTCTTGACAAAACAGTTCGAAAGTGGTATAATACAAAAAGTTACTGCTGAGAACAAAAAGTCAGACAACAAGAACATTGATAACTGAATAATAAGACAATCCCGAAAGATTCTCGCGAAAACAATCTTTGACGGCACGCGAAGCGTGCAAGGAATTTTGAAAGACGGACAAAGGCGAGCTTGCTTGTCGGCGGACGGCTGGAAAAATGACGAAAATACGCGAAAAGCGTATTGGCAAAGTGTTCGCGGCCGGTCAAACCGAAGGTTTGGCTGGTAACAGATTTGAGAATTTTTAAGAACAAAAACCAAGTAACAACGGGAATGATAACGAAAGCTAGTTGTCATTCTGAATGAGGATATAAACTGACGATGGAAGTCGGGTGACATCTTTCAACTAAATTCGCCTAACGGCTCATTAAGGAGAAAGATGTGTGTTTTCACTAAACTCGACAGAACTTCGTTAAGTGAAAACTACAACATGAGAGTTTGATCCTGGCTCAGGATGAACGCTGGCGGCGTGCCTAACACAT
>USSL01000056.1 GCA_900557175.1 uncultured Eubacteriales bacterium | reverse complement strand
CTACATTGTCATGCTCTGGGCCTGCGTATACATGAAGTTTCTTAATCATCTGTCTTCCTAAAGGTCCCTTTGGAAGCATGCCTTTAACTGCTAAGTAAACAACGTTCTCAGGTTTTTTAGCAAGCATTTCTTTTAATGTTGTCTCTTTCATGCCGCCTACATAATCTGAGTGATTGTAGTAGATTTTCTGCTCTAATTTCTTACCTGTAACTTTAACTTTATCAGCGTTTACAACGATTACATAATCACCTGTATCCATGCTCGGTGTGTAAGTCGGTTTATTCTTTCCTCTTAAAACTTTAGCGATTTCTGATGCAAGACGTCCTAATGTATGTCCTTCTGCATCTACAACATACCATTTTCTCTCAATAGATGACTGTGTAGCCACATAACTTTTCATGAGTTTTCCTCCTTGTAATAGTACACAATAATTATTTGATTCACTTATTTATTGTTTAAATACTATACTCCGGGGCATTGGTTATAGTATTTACAGACATATCGTCACAATTAAATATTATATGGAATTTATCCGGCGCTGTCAAGCACATTTTCCCATTTTCTTTAAGAATTTATCCACTAAATGCCTTCGCCGTTAAAAGGCGGAATAAAGCTCTCTTTCGCCGCCTCCCCCTCCTGGATAAAGGCATTTGTCACACCGAGGTCAATGGCATAATCAATCAGCTTTTCGTAGGATTTTCTTTTCACTGTCCGGTTTAATTCCGGTATGTGCGCCACCTGTGCAAGGGGCGTATACTGGCTCATCAGACTTATATAAATCGAATCACCGTAAGTTTCATAAAGATACCGGACGATATGCTTTGAATCCATCAGCTGTCCCGGAAGCATCAGATGGCGGACAATGACACCGGATTTCATCATGCCGTTTTCAAAAAAGACAGATGCGCCGGTCTGTCTGACCATCTCTTTAAGTGCTTCCCCGGCGCGCGCCGGGTAGTCCGGTGCTTTTGAATACCGCGCGGCAAGGGTGCTGTCCATGTATTTAAAATCCGGCATATAAATATCGACAAGTCCGTCAAGAACTCTCAGACTTTCCACACATTCGTAACCGCCCGTATTGTAAACAACAGGGATTTTAAGCGGTTCATCTGCTGTTTTTGCCATTTTCAGTGCCCGGACAATATGAGGCATATAATGTGTCGGCGTCACAAGATTAATGTTTGCCGCGCCTTTTTGCTGCAGCTCAATAAAAATTTCAGCAAGCCGCTTGTCCGTGATTTCCATGCCGTAAGCACCGGCAGCGATTTCATAATTCTGACAGAAAATACATCGCAGTGTACATCCGGAAAAAAAGACAGTTCCTGAGCCTGCCGTCCCGGAAATGCACGGCTCCTCCCACATATGAAGGGCTGCTCTTGCCACCCTGAGTTTGCCGTCCATACCGCAAAAACCGGTCTGCCCGCGGCTTCGGTCTGCACCGCACATTCTCGGACAGAGACGGCAGCTATCATAGGCCGCCGTCATAATGAATCTCCACAAGTGTCAGTCCGTGTGCCGGCGCTGTCGGCCCTGCAATAAGCCGTTTTTCGCTCTCTAAGGCTGCCTTAAGATCTGCTGCTGTTTTTTGATGAAAACCAACCTTTAAAAGCGCACCTGTAATAATTCTTACCATGTTATATAGAAAACCGTCGCCTGTGATTGTCATGACAATCATATCGTCTTCTTTTTCAAGGTTCAGACTGTACACCGTGCGTACTGTACTTTCCACATCGGTTTTCATCGAACAGAAATTTCTGAAATCATGCTTTCCGACTAAGACGGCCGCCGCTTCACGCATGGCCTCAAAATCAATGTTCTGCGGCACGAAATAGCTGTCAAAGCGCTCATTTGGCAGCGCATAGCGGCGATTCAATATTTTATACTTATATGTCTTTGTCACATTTTGATAACGGGGATGAAAATCAGCGGCCACCTCCTCAGAAGACTGTACGACAATATCCTTCGAAAGTCTCTGATTAATCGCCATGGCAAATTTCCAGTCGGCGATGTTATCCTTATTTGTATCAAAGACAGCCACCTGCCCAAGGGCATGAACGCCGGAATCTGTCCGGCTGGCGCCGGTCAGCATAATTTTCTCACCGACCAAATCCTCAATAGCCGCCTGAAGTGTCGATTGAATGGACGGACCGTTTGGCTGCACCTGCCAGCCGCAATAATTTGTGCCGTCATAGGCAACAATCAGTTTAATGCGTCTCAAAATAATTTCCCCCAAAATATATTCACTAAAATAATGATTACAACAAAAGCAAGCAGGGCAAGATAGCCTAAATAATCTCTGCGGTAATATTTTAACGGCTTCATCTTTGTCCGTCCCTCCCCGCCGTGATAACAGCGTGCTTCCATTGCCATTGCCAGGTCATTGGCACGCCTGAAGGAAGAAATAAACAAAGGCACAAGGACAGGCACAAGGCTTTTTGCCCGCTGAATCAGATTGCCGCTCTCAAAGTCGGCACAGCGCGCCTGCTGAGCCTTCATAATCTTGTCCGTTTCCTCCAAAAGAATCGGAATAAATCTTAAAGCGATAGACATCATCATAGCAATTTCATGCACCGGCAGGCCTATTTTTCTGAAAGGCGCAAGGCTTTTTTCAAGGCCGTCCGTCAAATGATTTGGCGTTGTCGTCAATGTCATTAAAGACGCGCCCATAATAAGAAAAATAAAGCGCACTGCCATTTTGACGGCAAGAACAATACCTTCTTCGGTAATTTTTATAAACTTAAACTGCCACACAACATTTCCCGGTGTGAGAAGCAGATTTAAAACTGCCGTAAATATTAAAATAAACCATACGGCTTTAAGCCCTTTAAGCATAAATTTTACGGGCACCTTTGCAAGCGCGATGCTAAGACCGAGGAAAAGTGCCGCAAATACATAGCCTGCCGGATTATTAATGACAAAAATCATAATAATAAAGACAAGTGTTCCTGCAAGCTTTACTCTCGGATCCATCTTGTGAATAACCGAATCCGCCGGATAATATTGTCCGATTGTCATTTCCCGCATCATCGAAGAACGCCTCCCCTCTGATCTAAGGCCGCTAAGATTGCCGCTTTGGCTTCCTCGACAGTTGTCACATTTTCCGGCACCTTCATGCCCTTTTCGCGAAGCTTATCCATAAGATAAGTGACCTGAGGGGCCGCAAGGCCGATTGACTCCAGAGCCTTATAATTTTTAAAAACAGCCTTCGGCGTATCATCAAACATCACGCTGCCACCATTCATCACAATAAGGCGCTCCACATATTTTGCCACATCTTCCATACTGTGTGATACTAAAATCACCGTCAGACCGCCCTGAGCATGAAGCTCCGCCACCTGATCAAGTATATCATTGCGCCCCTTCGGATCAAGGCCTGCAGTCGGCTCGTCAAGAATAAGTACCTCCGGGTGCATGGCAAGGACGCCGGCAATGGCAGCCCGCCGTTTTTGACCGCCAGATAATTCAAAAGGCGATTTTTTCCAATATTTTTCTTTAAGACCGACAAGCTTTAAAGCCTCAACGGCGCGCTGCTCACATTCCTGCGGTGAAAGTCCGAGATTTGACGGGCCAAAACAGACATCTTTTAAAACAGTGACTTCAAAAAGCTGATGTTCCGGATACTGAAATACGAGCCCGACCTTTGCCCTGAGGTCTTTCATTTTAAATTTATCATCATAAATATTCTGATCATTGTAATAAATTGTGCCCGACGTTGCCCGGATTAAACCGTTTAAATGCTGTATCAGCGTGGACTTGCCTGAACCTGTATGCCCGATAAGTCCGATAAACTGCCCGTCCTTAATTTCAAGGTTCACATCTTTCAGCGCCTGCTTTCTAAAAGCACTGTCAGGGCTGTATATATAATTAATATTTTCTAATCTTATGGACATAATTCACCTACCAGTTCATCTATTGTCAAAATACCGTTTCTTACCGGAATACCTGCTTTTGAAAGCTCATAGGCAAGCTCCGTCACCTGAGGCACATCCAGACGCAGGCTTTTAAGCTTTTCAACCTGTGAAAAAATCTGAGCCGGTGTTCCTTCCATAACAATCTCGCCGTCATCCATGACAAAAATCTTGTCTGCACCAATCACCTCGTCCATATAGTGGGTAATCAAAATAACTGTAACACCGGCATTTTTGTTCAGCTCCGTCACTGTCTTGATCACTTCTTTGCGCCCGTTCGGATCAAGCATGGCTGTCGGTTCATCAAGCACAATACATTCCGGCTTCATCGCCATCACACCGGCAATAGCAACGCGCTGCTTCTGTCCGCCGGACAGCTTGTTTGGGGAATGTGTCCGATAAGCAGTCATTTCTACAGCCTCAAGACTTTTAAAAACACGCTGCCATATTTCATCCGTCGGCACACCGATATTTTCAGGGCCAAAACCGACATCCTCCTCGACAATGCTGCCGATAATCTGATTATCGGGATTTTGGAAAACCATCCCCGCACTCTGACGGACGTCCCATATATGCGCCTCATCTGCCGTGTTCATCCCTTTCACCCACACGGTGCCTGAAGTCGGCTGTAAAATACCATTAATATGCTTTGCCAATGTGGATTTTCCCGAACCATTGTGCCCCAGAACCGCAATAAATTGTCCGGCCTCCACATCAAGATTTACGTGATTAACGGCACGGCTCACAATCTCTTTGTCCGTTTCTTCGTCATGTCCGAAATAATCATGAATTAAATCTCTAATTTTTATGATTCCCAAAGCCTTACCTCCTGTCAGAAATTTCATGTGCTGTTATTTGTCATTCTGTCCGCAGCAGCACTTTTCGTGATCGAGAAGCCACTGCTTAATGTCTGTGCCTCCGGCATAGCCTGTAAGGCTTCCGTCCGCACCGACCACTCTATGGCACGGCACAATAATCGCGATTGGGTTGTTGTTATTTGCCATGCCGACCGCCCGGAAGGCCTGCGGATTTCCTGCCAGTTCGGCAATCTCCTTATAGGTTCTTGTCTCCCCATAAGGGATTGTCATAAGCATACGCCATACTTTTTTCTGAAAATCTGTACCGACAGGCTTCAGCGGCAGATCGAACTGCTTCAGTTTTCCGTCAAAATAAAGATCCAGCTGACTGCACACCTCGGTGTAAAGCTCATAGCCATGAATATCACCGCTGTTCTGCCATTTTGAGAGCGCTCCCAAAGGTTCCTCCCCAGACAGACTGCTTACTTCTGAACTGTCTGCAAATCCGACAACACGCACCCCCATCATGTCCGCACTGATTTTCAAAATACCCATCGGCCATTTATAATATCCTGTATACATATTTCTCCTCCTCGTTTAAAGCATCGCTATGGCAACGATAACCGGAATTGTTATAATCGACAGAAGTGTTGTCGATGAAAATACTTCCGATGCATAAACATCATCTCTGCCATACATGACGGAATACATCACTGTCAGCGTTCCTGCCGGACAGGCTGCCGCAAGGGAAACGGCAAGAAGTACGCTCTGCGATATCGGCAGCAGCTTACATATGAGCACGACCGCCGCTGGCACAATCAAAAGTTTAATCGCCGCAATATAGTAAAGCCGCGCATTTTTAATAAGCTTCGGTATATTTGCCTGAGCTACCGACACACCGGCCACAAGCATTGCCACCGGCGTATTCATATCCGCTACAAGACCGACAGGCTTTGAAATAAGCTCCGGAAGATGTATATTTCCGACAAAAATGATAATACCAATCAAAGATGCCACCGTTGCCGGATTAATCATCAGCTTTGCGATGTCTTTCACTGTATAAATAGATGCGCCCTTCATATAGCCTTCGCCGCATGAAAAAACGATAATATCAAACAACATGTTGTAGGCAATAATATAAAACACACCTTCACTGCCAAGAACACCGTATGCCAGCGGTATTCCCATAAAGCCGCAATTTGAAAAAATAACTGCAAACCGCTCAATCCGCACGTCTCTTGCATCTTTTTCCCGGATAAGAATCCGCCCGATGACAAATGCAATCCCAAGGCTTAATGCCGTCAGCACGATTGTAATTAAAAATCCCTTAAGCAGCTCCATCTCAAATTCACGCTGAAAAGAGTCAATAATAAGCGCCGGTGTAATCACCTTAATCAGTATGTCCGAGAGCACCCGCGACTTCTTTGAATCCAATATTTTTGTATGATAGCAGATAACACCGACAACGATCAGCATAAACATGACAATAATCTGCTCAACTGTAATCTGTACAATCTCCATCGTAAAACCTCTTTCCCCCAACAGGCTTTTAACTGGAAAAAGCGCAAAATACCAAAGTATTTTACGCTTTTATATTCGCTTCAGCCGATTATACTAATTCGATAATAACTTCCATTGCTGCATCGCCCTTACGCTGTCCAATCTTAACGATTCTTGTGTAGCCACCCTTGCGGTCTGCGTATTTTGGTGCGATTTCGTCAAATAACATTGCTGGTAAATCAACGTTCTTTGTATTCTGTTTTCTCTGTGCGCCGGCAGCCGGTACATCCTTAACAGCGTAAAGAACTTTTAACATCTGACGTCTTGCATGTAAACGGGAAGGCATATCCTTCTTGATTTCCTTCTCAACTGTATCATATACAGTTACTTTTTTACCGTCAACAACTTCTTTAACTCTCTTGCCGTCAGCGTCCTTGCGGGCAACCTTAGCCTGAACCTTTACTGTCTCAAAGTTGTCTTTTTCTCTTACTGCAAGTGCGATAAGATGCTCAGCAATCTTTCTGATTTCTTTAGCCTTTGCTTCAGTTGTTCTAATTTTTCCATGGTATAAAAGACTCGTAACCTGGCTTCTTAATAAAGCTTTTCTCTGGTTAGATGTTCTTCCAAGTTTTCTATATCCTGACATTTTAATTTCCTCCATTTGTGGAACACTTTATAATGCACATCGGGCTTACTTATAAAATGCTTTCTAGTCCATAATGTTATTATTCTTCACCCTGATTCAGTGAGAGTCCAAGCTCTTTTAACTTCGCAAGTACTTCCTCTAATGACTTACGTCCGAGGTTTCTCACTTTCATCATATCTTCCGCAGTTCTGTTGGTTAATTCCTCAACCGTATTGATACCTGCACGCTTTAAGCAGTTATAAGAACGAACGGATAATTCCAGTTCGTCAATATTCATCTCAAGCACTTTTTCTTTTTCATCGTTTTCTTTTTCTACCATAACTTCTGCTGTTTTGGCATTTTCAGAAAGGTCAATGAATAAGTTTAAGTGTTCGCTTAACACTTTAGCAGCCAAACTTACTGCTTCATCCGGCGCTAACGTACCGTTTGTGTAAACGTCTAATGTAAGCTTATCAAAGTCTGTGATTTGACCAACACGAGTATTCTGCACTGTAAGATTTACTCTTTCTACAGGTGTGTAGATAGAGTCTACCGGAATGACACCGATAGCCAAATCTTCTTTTTTATTCTTATCTGAGCTTACATAGCCTCTGCCCTTGGTAATTGTCAACTCCATGTAAAGCTTGCTGTCCTCGCCGCTTAAAGTAGCGATAACCTGATCTGGATTTAAAATTTCGATATCCGGATCAGCCTGAATGTCTGCACCTGTAACAACACCTTCGCCTTCAAACTCGATATATGCAACCTTCGGCTCAGAAGTATCACTTGTGTTCTTAATCGCCAGACTTTTAATATTCATGATGATTTCAGTCACGTCTTCCTTTACACCTGGGATAGAGCTGAATTCATGAACAACGCCGTCAATTTTTACATGGCTTACCGCAGCACCCGGCAGTGAAGAAAGCATAATTCTTCTTAATGAATTGCCAAGTGTTGTACCGTAGCCTCTTTCCAATGGTTCAACGACAAAACGTCCATATTTATTATCATCTGAAATTTGTGCAATCTCGATTTTCGGTTTTTCAAAGTCAAACACTCAAAAGCCCTCCTTTTTGGGTTATGTTTAAATTGAGGGTATTAATTGCTAGGCTGCCATGTCCACTTTAAGTCTTCGACTTAAAGTGGACATGGGCTGCACCCTATATGACTTGCACAATAAGTCTGTCCGCGAATAAATTCCCGACAGACTTATTGTCTCAGCCATGCATGGCTTATGCCTTACGTGCATATTATTTAGAATACAACTCAACGATAAGCATTTCGTTTACAGGTACATCGATCTGCTCTCTTGCAGGTACTTCTTTTACTGTACCTGTAAGATTTTCATGATCTGCATCAAGCCACTCAGGAACGATTCTTGCATCTGTCACTTCAAGGATGTCTTTGTATCTCTGAGATGATTTATATTTTTCTCTGATTTCAATCACATCACCCGGTTTAACCTGGTATGATGGGATATTTACTGTTCTGCCATTCACACTGATGTGCTTATGTCCAACAATCTGTCTTGCCTCTTTACGTGTTCTTCCGTAACCCATTCTGAACACTACGTTGTCAAGTCTTAACTCAAGTAATTTCATTAAGTTTTCACCTGACTGGCCTTTCATACGCTCAGCCTTTTCAAAGTAATTTCTGAAAGGTTTCTCTAATACACCGTAAATGAATTTAGCTTTCTGTTTTTCTGTCAACTGAAGACCATACTCGCTCTTTTTTCTATTTCCTCTAATAGACTGTCTATTAGATTTTTTAGCAACACCTAAGTAAATAGGGTCAAGACCGAGACTTCTGCATCTTTTTAAAACTGGAACCATATCTCTTGCCATATCTAATTTAACCTCCTATTAGACTCTTCTGCGTTTTGGTGGGCGGCAGCCGTTGTGTGGAACCGGTGTAACATCCTTAATGCTTGTTACTTCGATACCGCATGCCTGAAGAGCACGGATTGCTGCTTCACGTCCTGAACCAGGACCTTTAACCATAACTTCTACTGATTTTAAACCATGTACAAGAGCTGCCTTCGTAGCAGTTTCTGCTGCCATCTGAGCTGCATAAGGAGTAG
>USSL01000055.1 GCA_900557175.1 uncultured Eubacteriales bacterium | reverse complement strand
AGTGCTTCACTTGCAACATCAGCACTCGATTTAATGTTTTTTATTGACGACTATTTTAACTGTCTGACAGTGGGTACAGTTATGAGACCAGTTGCGGACAAGTTTAAAATATCAAGAGAAAAACTGGCTTACTTAATCGACGCTACAGCAGCGCCGGTTTGTATCATCGCCCCGATTTCAACATGGGCGGCATCTGTTATTTCCAATCTTCCGGCAAGTGCGGGCAATGGAATGACAGCTTTTATTTCAGCGATTCCGCTGAACCTTTATGCGATTCTGACATTGATCATGGTTATCAGTATGGGCGCAAGAAAGAATGCGGACTATGGTCCGATGGCAAGAGCCGAAATTAATGCCGAGAGAGGCATTATCAACGGCACAGACGGCGGCGAAGCTGAAGCAGAGATGGCTAAGCACGTTAAAGCAGATGCGAAAGGCAAAGTAATCGACCTTGTACTTCCGATTGTCGTTTTAGTTGTATTTTCCATTATTTCGATGCTTTATTACGGCGGTCTGTTCTCAGGCGAGGCAAGTACACTGTTTGAAGCATTCGGTAATACAAGTTCAGCGCAGGCTTTATCAATGGGCGGTTTCATCGCGCTGCTGTTTACATTTGTATTTTTCATGTGCAGACGTGTGCTCACATTCAAAGAATTTTTCGGCTGCATTAACGATGGTATTTCATCAATGGTTCCGGCCTGCGTTATTCTGACAATGGCATGGGCTATCGGCGGTGTATGCCGTGACCTTTTAAATACAGGCGGTTATGTATCTTATCTTGTAGAAACATCAGGTGTTCCTGTACAGATTCTTGCGCCGATTATTTTCCTTGTCGGCTGCGGTCTTTCATTTGCAACAGGTACAGCATGGGGTACATTCAGTATCCTTATTCCGATTGTTACGGACCTCTGTGCAAATACAGCACCTGAGCTTTTAATTACATGTCTTGCAGCAACACTGGCAGGTTCTGTATTCGGCGATCACTGCTCACCGATTTCAGATACAACAATTCTTGCTTCGACCGGTGCGGCATGTAATCACTTAGAGCATGTAAAGACGCAGATTCCATATGCGACAACAGTTGCTATATGCTGCTTTATCGGTTATTTTGTAGCCGGTTTCACAGGCGGCAATGTTATTGCAACACTGATTGTTGCAATCGGCTGTCTTGCTGTTGCACTGATTGTGCTGCCGAAACTTTTCGGACGCAAAAAACAGCTTGAGAAGATGGCTGCGCAAACTAAATAGGCAGATGTTTCGGGCGGAGTCTGATGACTCCGCCTATTTTTTTGCTTTATCCATTTTTTAGTATGTGTGCTATACAAAAACATTATTTTATGATAAAATAGAAACATAGATTTTGACAGGAGGAGGGGCCGGATGGTTATCCGGCAGAAGTATGATGGAACAGTTTTATACGGCATCAGTGCTGCTGAATGAGGACACCTTTAAGAGGGTTATGGAAGAAACGATGGACATTTCAACGAAGCAGAAAAAGCATATTAAATGGCGCAGACTGATTTATTTGATTGCAGCGGCATCCATGGGCTTTTTAGCTTATTTCGGATTTACAAGAATTTCCGAATCATGGGTTTATATCGTTGAAGGCATCGCGTCATCGGCGCTTGCGATTTTCTTTTTAATCCGCGCTCTGTTTTTTAAACAGCTTGTGATGAGAAAAGGCATAAGCCGGAGTCTTGAGCTTCAGCAGCAGGCAGGCACTTTAGGAAAGACAGATGAGTACAGGTTTTACGAGGATTATTTTCAGGCAAAGACGCAGCGCTATAAGCTTGGCAAGCGTATTGACTGGAAAAGTGTCACCAATGTATTTGAGCTTCGCTCATATTACTTTATTTATGCGAAAGTCGGCAATCAGCCGGTATCTTTTTTCTTTGAGAAGGCGACGATCGACGGTGACGGGGAAGCGTTTCACAAATATTTGGAATCAAGCATTCCGTGTAAAATCGCTCATGAAATTTAATTGAAGCAGGGAGATTTTGATTATGCGAAGAATACTGTTAATGGTACTTAAAAATATTCTTTTTGTACCGTACGGCCTTTATAAGCTTTATCATTATGCAAGGCATGCAGAAAAATATCCGGAGGCCGAGCGGTACGAGGTGCTGCGCTATATTGACAATAAGGCAATTAAGGGCGGCAATATACGGATTGATGTTTACGGCGAGGACAATATTCCTGAAAAGGACGGTTTTATGTTTTTCCCAAATCATCAGGGGCTGTTTGACGTGCTTGCAATGATTCAGGCGTGTCCGAGGTCGTTTTCGGTTGTGATGAAAAAAGAGCTGCAGAAGATTCCTTTCTTAAAACAGGTATTTGCCTGTATGAAAGCCTATGCGATTGACAGAGAGGATATCCGCCAGTCAATGAAGGTTATTGGACAAGTAACTGAGGAAGTTATAAGCGGCCGTAACTATCTTATTTTTGCAGAAGGGACAAGGAGCAGGGAAGGCAATAAGCTTTTGGAATTTAAGGGCGGCAGTTTTAAGTCGGCCATCAAGGCAAAGTGCCCGATTGTGCCGGTTGCGCTCATTGATTCCTATAAGGCCTTTGATACAAAGTCTGCGAAGAAGCTGACTGTCCAGGTCCATTTTCTTGAGCCGATGCCTTATGAGATGTATAAGGATATGAAGTCTCAGGAAATCGCGGAGCTTGTCCGCCGCAGAATTGAAAAGGTTATCAGTGAATATGATAAGTAATTATTTAAAGGACAGCGCAGCGGCTGTCCTTTTTTGCTGTTTCAGCTGAAAAATTTTGCTTTGATTTGCTCTGTCGGCATGTCATGACCTGTCCACAGTTTAAAAGCGGCTGCGCCCTGATAGAGCAGCATATACATACCGTTGAACGTTTGACAGCCGCAGGCTTTTGCTTTCTTTAAAAGCAGCGTTTCCTTCGGATTGTAAATAATATCCGAAACGACAAGCTGAGGGCGGAGCATATGGGAATCTTCGATCAGGCAGGCATTTGTACTGGGTGCCATGCCGACATTGGTGCAGTTTGTCAGAATATCACTCGTTTCGATGGAGGCGCCAAGGGCATCTTTATCGGCGAGATCGTTCACAATGACACGGCAGTCTGTCTCGGCACAAAGCTTTTCACAAAGTCCTTCCATGCGCTCAAAAAATTTATCCTTAATATTAAAAATACGGATTTCCTTAAGACCGTCAAGCGCTGCCTGTACAACAATGGCAGTTGCCGCACCGCCGGCGCCGAGAAGTGTCATTGTTTTGTTTTGAAGTTCAATGCCGGCATCTGCAGCTGCGCGCATATAGCCGGTACCGTCGGTCGTATGTCCGATCAGGCGGCCGTTTTCATTGACGATTGTGTTTACAGCGCCGGTCAGGCGGGCGGCAGGACTTAAATCATCGGCAAGTTCTGCCATAAGATTTTTATCAGGCATCGTTAAATTAAAACCGCGCACGCCAAGAGCCTTAAGGCCGTCAACGGCTGTTTTCAGATTGTCCGTGCCGACGTCAAAGGCGAGATAGGCATAGTCAAGGCCAAGCAGCCGGAAAGCCTCGTTATGCATGGCCGGTGATATACTGTGGGCAACCGGACTTCCTAAAAGGGCGCAAAGGCCGGTATGTCCTGTAATAAAATTAGTCATACTTATTCCTCCAAAGCGTAGATGTCTATATTTTATGACTATACTATACTAAAGTGACAGCGCTGTCAATAGAGTCAGAAAATCTCTTGTTTATCGCCGGACATCGGTATATAATAAGCTTGCAGGAAAAAAGTGCGACAGAAAGGATTTTTATGGCAGTTAAAGTAAGAGATATCGTCATCGGTGAGGGCATGCCTAAAATATGTGCGCCGATGATGGGAAAAACGAAGACAGAGATTTATGAGGCGGCGAAGGCCGTCAAGGCAAAAGAGGGCGTCAGCATTGCTGAATGGAGGGCAGATGCCTTTGATGATGTTTTTGACAAAACAGCAGTGTGTGCTGTTCTTAGAAAGCTGCGCTCTGTTTTTGAAAATATGCCGCTGCTTGTGACTTTCAGGACAAAGGCTGAGGGAGGCTGCCGCGAGGCGGAGATACAGTCTTATTTTCAGTTTTTGGAAACAGTCATTGACAGCAGGATGGCAGATATGATTGATATTGAACTTGAGGCGGGCGATATAGCGCCGGTCATTGCGGCGGCAAAGGCGGCCCGCATTGTGACAGTGCTTTCAAATCACGATTTTTTAAAAACACCAGAGGAAGCTGTGATAACCGGACGGCTGAAGGCTATGGCAGCACTTGGCGCGGATATTGCAAAAGTTGCAGTGATGCCGAAAGACGGCGATGATGTGCTTCGACTGCTTCACGCAACGATGTGTGCGTCTGCACAGCTTGACTGTCCGGTTGTCACGATGGCTATGGGACGCGTCGGTCTTATAAGCCGGCTTTGCGGTCAGCAGTTCGGTTCATCAATCACTTTTGGCACAGCGGGACAGCTTTCGGCGCCGGGGCAGATTGACGCAAAGAAATTATATGACATATTGTCGCTTTTTGATGAAAAGAGGTGTATGTGTGATGGAAAAAACAGAATGGATGAAAAATTATTTAAAAACACATAATGTGGCGCTGACTGGTTTTATGGGAGCGGGAAAAAGTACGGCAGCAAAAATGATGAGCCGTATGTTTGACATGAAACCGGTGGAAATGGATGCGCTCATTGCAGAGCGCGAAGGAATGACGATTAATGAAATTTTTGCAAAATTCGGGGAAGCCTATTTCAGTGCAAAAGAAACGGCGCTTTTAAAAGAATTGTCATGCGAGAACGGACGGATTATCTCGTGCGGCGGCGGTACGGTGCTCCGCGATGAAAATGTAGCCCTTTTGAAAAAAAACAGCCGTATTGTACTTTTGACGGCGACGGCAGAAACAATTTTGGAGCGCGTGAAGGACAGTGACGACCGTCCGATTTTAAACGGTCATAAAGATGTTGATTTTATTGGCGCTCTGATGGAAAAACGGCGCAGAGCCTATGAGCAGGCGGCAGACATTATTGTGGCGACAGACAAAAGAAGCATTGAGGACATATGTCTGGAGATCGCGGAATCACTGATGCGGCTGGAGGAATGTGATGTTTAGTAGATTTTTTCCGGATGCGACAGCAAAATCGACCTATGACATAGATTTTGAAGCGCTTTATGCGCAGGGAATCAGGGGGCTTTTATTTGATATTGATAATACGCTTGTGGCTCACGGCGCGCCGGCAGATGCACGGGCGGAAGCACTTTTTGCGCGGCTTAAGGCGATTGGTTTTAACTGCTGTCTGATTTCAAACAACAAAGAAGCAAGAGTTTTGATGTTTAATAAAAATATTAATGTCAATTACATTTACAATGCCCACAAGCCGTCACGGACAGGTTATGAGCAGGCGATGAAGCTGATGGGCACAAATAAGACGAATACCGTCTTTATCGGGGATCAGCTTTTTACAGACGTATATGGGGCAAAACGGACAGGTATCCGTAATATTTTAGTGTTGCCAATACACCCAAAAGAGGAGATACAGATTGTTTTTAAGAGAAAACTGGAAAAAATCGTGCTTTATTTCTACAAGAAGCAAAAAAACAGTTGAAAAAAGTCTGTTTATTATTTATACTAGAAGAAGTTAATAATTAAGGAGGTTCCATTTTATGGTATCAGCAGGAGATTTTAGAAATGGCTTAACAATCGAATACGAAGGAAATGTTTATCAGGTTGTTGAATTTCAGCATGTAAAACCGGGTAAAGGTGCTGCTTTCGTTCGTACAAAATTGAGAAATATTAAAAACGGCGGCGTTGTAGAGAAAACTTTCAGACCTACAGAGAAGTGTCCTCAGGCACATATCGACAGAGCAGATATGCAGTATTTATACAGCGACGGTGAGTTATATCACTTTATGGACGTTGAGACATACGACCAGATCGCGTTAAACGAAGAAGCTATCGGCGATGCATTAAAGTTTGTTAAAGAAAATGAGATGGTGAAGATGCTTTCACACAATGGTGAAGTATTCTCAGTAGAGCCACCGTTATTTGTTGAGCTTGTGATCACAGATACAGAGCCGGGCTTTAAGGGTGATACTGCAACAGGCGCAACAAAGCCTGCAACTGTAGAGACAGGCGCTCAGGTCAACGTTCCTCTGTTCGTTGAGTCCGGTGATACAATCAAGATTGATACAAGAACAGGTGAATATTTATCTCGTGTATAATGTGTGCATGTCTTTAAATGTCCCGGTATGGGAAAGAAGGATGCCATTTAAGCCCCGAAACTTCGGGGCTTTTAAAATATATTAAAAGGGAGAAGATGAGATGGTACTTTTTAATTGCGACTATCATGAGGGCGCCCATCCGGCGATCATGGAGCGGATGATGGCAACAAATATGGAACAGACAGTCGGTTACGGGGAGGATCCGCACTGCGCCAATGCAAGGGCATTGATCAAAAAGACTGTTGGCGATGACAATGCAGATGTTCATTTTCTTGTAGGCGGCACACAGACAAATACAACAATTATTGCGGCTGCACTCCGTCCGTATCAGGGTGTTGTGACGGCAGTCAGCGGACACATTAACTGTCACGAAACAGGCGCTATTGAATCGACGGGGCATAAGGTTATCGGCCTGCCGTCAGAAAACGGAAAATTGTCTGCAGCCCAGATCCATGATTATTATTTATGGCATAAGACAAATGAGAGCTACGAGCATATTGTAATGCCGAAGATGGTTTATATTTCAAATCCGACAGAATACGGCACATTGTATACAAAGGCTGAACTTGAGGCAATCAGTAAAGTCTGCCATGAGGACGGGCTGTACTTATTCCTTGACGGCGCCCGTTTAGGTTACGGTCTTATGTCTGAGGAAAACGATTTAACACTTCCAGATATCCACAGGCTGTGCGATGTTTTCTATATCGGCGGTACAAAGTGCGGTGCACTGTTTGGTGAGGCTGTCGTTATAAGAAATGATGCCCTTAAAAAGGATTTCAGATTTATGTTAAAGCAGCGTGGCGGTATGCTTGCCAAAGGCCGTCTTTTAGGTATTCAGTTTGAGATGCTTTTTGAAAATAATTTATATTTTGATATATGTAAGCATGCCATTACTCAGGCGATGCGCATAAAGAAGGTTTTTGAAGACAAGCATATTCCGTTTGTGATTGAGAGCCCGACAAATCAGCAGTTTCCGATTTTAGAAGATAGCCTCATAAAGAAAATCGGCGAAAAGTACGGCTATGAGGAAGATCAGAGAATTGACGAGACACACAGCTCTATCCGTTTTTGCACAAGCTGGGCGACAAAGACAGAGCATGTGGCATGGCTGTAAAAATAAAATAAAGTATGGATTAGACAGGCGCGGTGCTTTTGCACTGCGCCTGTTTCAGGTTATAGGAAAAAAGTTTATGATTTAAAAATTTTTATATAAAGCGCTTGACATATTATAATCAATCGTATACTATATGATATATAGTATTAAAGAGAAAATAATATTGTATTTATAAATGAAAGGGGAAAAGGTGAGGATATGGTTTTCAATACAGGTGCGGCGCTTTTGGATGCTATCGTCCTGGCGGTTGTGTCAAAAGAGGATCAGGGCACATATGGCTATAAGATTACACAGGACGTGCGAAAGGCCATAGAGGTTTCCGAATCGACGCTTTACCCGGTGCTGAGGCGTCTGCAAAAAGACGGTTGCCTGAGCACGTATGATGTCCAGTTTGACGGCAGAAACCGGAGATATTACAAGGTGACGGAAAAAGGACGGGTGCAGCTTAATTTATATAAGTCCGAATGGATTATATATGCATCCAAGATTACACAGATTTTCGATGGAGGGCGTAAATGATGAACCGAAGTGAATTTATGTTTCGCCTCGCGCAGCTTTTGTCAGATTTATCGCAGGCAGAGCGTTCAGAGGCACTTCAATATTATCAGGATTATTTTGACGAGGCAGGGCCTGAAAATGAGCAGCAGATTATTATGGAGCTTGGTTCGCCGGAAGCTGTAGCGGCTTCGATTAAGGCAGGACTTTCTTCTGAGGACAGCGAGAAGGGGGAGTTTTCAGAGCGGGGCTTTACAGGCTATGGTGAGCCGTACTTTGATGCGCCGGGGCAGTTTAGAAGCCGTCGGGCAAAGTTCGAGCAGATGAAGCACGAAGCCGGAAGAAAGTTTAATGAATTTTCGGGAGAACGCCGGCGCTTTTCGGGCGGACAGATTGTGCTGATTGTCATTCTTATTATTTTTGCATCACCGATTCTTCTGGCCGTTGCCGGTACAGTCATCGGACTTGTGTTTGCGGTATTTGGCTGTATTGTCGGCATTGTTTTTTCTCTGCTCGGTACGACAGCGGCATTTTTGATTGGCGGGCTGGCTCAGTTTGTTTATGGTGCCTCCCAATGCTTTTCATCGCCGGCGGACGGCATTATGACGTGCGGTGTCAGTCTTCTGCTGATGGCGGCAGGCGCATTGCTTGTAATCGCCGATATATGGGTGATGACAAAAGCCTGCCCGGCAATATGGCGCTGGACAGTGCGCCTATGGCATAGAATTTTTGGCAGAAGGAGGGAACGGGTATGAAAAAATTAAAGAAGCTTTGTCTGCTTGTAGCATCTGTTTTTGGAAGCTTTGGTATTGTTTTATGCATTGTCGGCCTGGTTCTCGGCGGCAGCAGTGCGTCAGCCATTACAAACGGCTTTCTCGGAAATCCGTTTATTCATATATGGGGCGGCGGTACCGAAAGCGTTTATGAGGAGGCTGATGCAGTGGTGACTTATGAACAGGCATATGTAGGCGAAGATGACGATATGATGCCATATAAGTTTACGTCAGCGTCTGTAAAAGCGCTTGATATAGAGCTGGACTTTGGTTCGCTGAACGTCTATTTGTCAGAGGATGACAGCATTTATGTACACTTGAACGGTGGTGACGGTCATTGTGAATTGAGAAATGGAACACTTGAGTTAAATAAACTGACGGCGGATGAGGTTACCGTTTATGTCCCTGAAAATCATATTTTT
>USSL01000054.1 GCA_900557175.1 uncultured Eubacteriales bacterium | reverse complement strand
GCGCCGGAGGTTAAAGCTGTATCGTTTATCAGTGATGAAAATAATACATATTATTACGATATGGGAGAAAATCCATCGTACTGGGGACAGGATCCTGATTATGAGCCGGAGACGTCGGTACAGACATACAGCATTAATACTTCATGGCAACCGGGTGATGACTATAATGTTGTAGTGCAGCCGGGCGACATGGTTTATATGATTGATATGGAAAAGGTTGAAGGACAAAGGTCTGTGACAGAGCGTGTCAATATTGCCTTTTTAAAGAAAGATCATACACGTCCGGATCCTATTATCGGAAAAGATGGAGAAGCCTATACAATGTATGGGCGGCGGAATGGATTTTATTCTGCGCCGTTCCCAGAGAATGTTGATTTATATGAAGAAATCGCTTTTCAGCTTGTTGGACGGGATGATGTCGGTAACGGCGGAAAACTTGAAAGACATTATAATTTCAGGGGAAATCATGACAGTGCCGATACACAAAGCGGTTATTTCAAATATAAACCCGGATATATCGATGCATTTTATTTGAATCTGGTTGAACAGGGAAATACGAATGAGAAGAAAGATGCTTCATTCTGGGGCGCTCATTCAACACGCGCCAATGATTCACTTGATACACAAGTAATGTATGTTGATGTGACAGATTATACGGGCAATGGCCTTGTCGCTGATATTGATGATCTGTGGATCCGCTGGGCCGGTATGAAAGAAGGAATGATTGAGGGCGCACAATATGATGCTGTTAAAGGCTATAAAATTTCAGACAGACTGACGCAGGAAAATTTCGTTTACTTTCAGTTTCCGTACAATAGCGGGGCAACAGAGCAGTCCATACTGACGCTGACATTTACGACAAAGAAAGACGGCGTTTCTATTCCTAAGGAATATACATACAAATTTACGTTTGTGCCAAGAAGCGGCAGAAACTGCCTGAATCTTGATAACGTGTGGGAATTTAACGGACAGATGTGGACACATTTTAAGGCAAATCCGGGCGATAAAAGAACCATTTTTTTCTATAACAATGAGATGGAGAAGGTTCCTTATGATATAGTTCGTGCACGTTTAAAAGATAATAGCGGGAAGATTATCGAAGTGGTATTATCCGGTGTCAATGGTTCTGACCAGCTTTATAATAAAAAACGTCTGTTTAGTATGAATGTCCCTAGTCAGTATACATCAATACAGTTTAAAGGCACAAAAGATAACGGTAAAACTTATTACTATTCCAAATGGGAGGAAATAAGCACGAAGTTCGGTATGCCGTGTTATTATGCTTATCAGGTGGGAAGTGCGTCAGAGACACCGCCTGAATCAGAAACTGATCCGACAGGAATCATAGGCTACTGGCGAAGCGTTTATTCGACAGATACATCCGGTGATGAGAGTATTGATATTCCGGAAGATACTTTTGTGCGGGAAGAAAATGTCTTTTACGGCACAAGTACATTTTATGATTATTACTCTACATGGGAAATGAGTGGTACAAAACTTACGGAAGTACCGAAAGTAGATGATCCAACGTATAAAAAGCAAGGCGAAATGTTTAATGCGGCTGCTGAACAGTATTATAAAGATGCGTTTAAAAATTATTCTTCGGATATTCAAAATAAATTTAATGCCATTTATATGACTGGTGATGTAGGAACGTCGCAAAACAAATGGCAGGGAAATAAAGGTGCCAATAATTGGACGGAAGGAGACGGCGGACCGGTTTTAGGCCTTGCAGACAGTCAATTGCAGAATGGAATAATTACAACCGGTTCATCAGAAAATTTTCCGGGTGTGGAAATGCCGTTTTTTAATGAAGACTTTTTGCGTGGAAACAACGCTCTTGGAACAGCCGTCGGAAATATTTATAAAAATGTACAGTTTCCGTTTACAAAGGACGAGGCGGATGGCTCAAGAACAAAAGGTTATTGGGTATATAACAGCGGTGATGCCGATGATGCACTCAGAATGTCCTACAATGTGGACGACGGCTATTTTATGAAAAGAACAAATCAGCCTATCAAATATGGTAATGATTCTAATGGAAAATTTTCATTTTTCCCATTCAGCAGTTATGATGCATCTATCATGGAAGGTGGCCACGTTACTAATAATAAGCAGAAAATGAACTATATGTTTGGCGCGCAGTTTAATATTGATTTTGCGCTGACGGATAATGCTGAAATATATAATGAATACACGAATAAAGATGAACCGATCCGGTTTGAATTTCAGGGTGACGATGATGCGTGGATCTACGTGGACGGTATTTTAGCTGTAGATTTGGGCGGTATCCATGATGCCGTGCGCGGTGAGATTAACTTTAAAGAGGGGACATATACGATATGGCAGGCGATTAAATCGGGCGCTACTTATGAGGGAAAAGGAAGGGTTTTTAAAACAGGAAATCTTCCTGCTGAGCTTGTTGAAAAACTTAGAGAGCCGGGGGCATCGCATACGCTGACAATGTTTTATTTGGAGCGCGGATTGTATGAATCCAACTTAAAGATTTCGTTTAATTTCCCACGTGAGAGTACGTTTGCTGTCGAAAAGACGGTAGATGTGACGAGTCAGCAGACGGCGGATGCAGAAAATATTTTTGCACACCTTCTTCAAAATATGGGTGGTTTCAATTTTGAGATTCAAAACCTTGTCACAAGTGAGGGGGCGCTTCCGGTTGAAGAATCGGCGGGATATATGAAGCCGGGCGCCGGACAGAAAATTTATGATTCTGAAAATTCCAATGTCGTTTTTTCGTTTGAAAACGGTGCGGGAAGTATTACCGGAAATCATCCGAAGCAGATTGAACAACAATCAATTGTTTCGGGCGCTGAGCCGGATGAGGCGAAGCTTTTAAAAATTCAGCCGGAACAGACGATGAATCTTACGAACATGTCCTATTTGAGATTGGAAATGAAAAATAAGGGCGCAAGTGATTCAAGTGCAAGGAATCTTTATCTGTCATTTAAAGATACAAAAGGAAATCGTGTTGGCGGTTATGCGAACACAATCGGTTATGACGGTGAAACCAATTCATTTGTGACGGATGAAGCCTCGATTATCCGTGTGGATTTCAGACAGATGACAGGTTCAAGTGCGTTTGACTGGGCGAATGTGGCACAAATGATGATCGGCATCCGCCGGACAAACCCGGAAGACAGCGTTTCTTATGAAATATCATCAATAGCATTTTTTGAGGCGAAAAATGAAGTGCAGTCCGGTGGCTTCAGTGTTACTGACGATAAGATTTCAGACTATGGCTCCTATGATGCTGGAACGCTTGTACCGGTTGATGATGCATGGTTTATCCGCAAAAATAAGGTTGATGGCGGTTATGACAGCGGTGTTTCGCGTCAGACAGATAAAGGTATGTTTGCACTGGCAGACGGACAACAGGCTGTATTTACAGATAAGTTCAGGACGGGAAGCTATATTGCCCTAAAAGAGCTGAATGTAGATCCTAAAGTTTTTGATACCCAGTGGACAATCATGGAAGATGGACAGGAAGTTGATGGAAAGTATTTACTCAATACCCGCGATGATGTGTCCAGTGTTCAAAATCCACTGAATATGATTTCGGATGAAAATGCAAAACCATTGTCGAATGTCTCAGGAACAGAAGTGACGGATGGACGTATAGAAAATATTGATCCTGACTGGCCGAATATTGGCAAAATTAATCCGCCAAATGAAAATGAAAAAGACCAAAAAGCAATTGTTTACCGGAGTTATATCAATCCGGATATATCATCCAACGTTTCTACGAATCTGAGTGTGGATGTTAAAAATACATTGAAATATGGCCAGCTGACGATTGAAAAAGAGCTTTACAAGTCAGAGTCGGTAACGGTTAGTCCGGGCGATTATACGTTTGATGTTTACTATGTGGACATTGCCGGTATGAGACTTGAATCGCAGCTTTCTCCGGTCAACGGTAATGACCGCTATGTGCGTCAGACGGTAACGGTTCATGTTGATTTCGATGCTGATGGAAATGTTCGTGGCTCTACAACGCTTTATAACATTCCGGCAGGGACAACCTACTATATTGTTGAACGTCCGACAAACGGCACGAAGCTTATCGGAATTGACCTTCATCCAGAGAAAGATACAAAGCATGAAAATGTAAGGATTGTCAATGCAGGCACCGTTGAAAATGAAGGTGCGTCAGGTGATTGGTCAAAGGCTTATGTGACAGGAACGGCATATGACAGTGACAAGATAATTACTTTTACAAATGAGCGTGAGCCGTTTTATATGGATATTGAAAAAATTTGGAATGACGGGCTGACAGATGAGGATAGAGGTATTAATGAGATATACATCAGTCTTCAGCGAAAATTCCAGGATGATAGCGAGGCGCAATGGGACAATGTCACGAAAGACTTTTTTGATGATCCGATTGGTGAAGGGGGAAATGCCTATATTGTATTGACACCTGAAAAAAATTGGAAAACGACATCGAAGACGGTGCTTCCATATAAAGACGAAAATTCAGGCAAGCTCTATGAATACCGTATTCAGGAAATTGATAAAGACGGTGCACTGAAAAATTACGAAGTTTCTTATGATGAAATCCGTAATCCGGATAAGGATGGAAAGCTTCACGTCACATATCGGGCAACAAACACGCTTGTCGGCATTAATGTTGTCAAGGTATGGGATGATAACGATAATATCGGCGGTATACGTCCGAAAAGGATACGTGTGAAGCTTGTTGCTTCTATAGATAAGAATGCTGAAGGCGGATGGAAATGCTACAAAGGACTGGAAGACGAAAACCATCAGTGCAAGGAGGATGAGTGTTATATTGAGCTGACCGAAAATATGGCATGGCGTAAATCTGTGGAAAATCTGAAATTAGAGGATGCATCGGGCAATCCGTATTATTATAAGCTTGCGGACGAACAGATTTATATTTCAAACGGCAATGGAGCATGGGAAGATGTAACGGAGAGCGGACAGAGTGCTTCGTCGGGAAGCCCAATCAGCGGTTATGAGGTGACTTACGGCGAACCGCAGCAGCCTCAGGGCATTAATACGGTTACAATTTCCATGACAAACAAGATTGATTTCGGTAATATCACGATTGAAAAGTTTGCCAAAGAAGATACAAATAAGCGTCTTGAAGGTGCGGAGTTTAAGCTCGAACGTCTTATTGAAGAAACAGACAATACAGATAAGACAACATGGAAGGTCGATCAGACTTTTAAAGAAAAAATAGCAACGACATCGGCGACAGGAACGATTGAGTTTCAAAAGCTTCCTTATGGCACATATCGGATTACGGAGACAAAGGCACCGTCAGGTTATGTGCCAATGAACAAACCGATTGAGGTTACGATTAATGATGCGGAATTTGCAAAACAGGCAGAGCAGCATCAGGGCGATTTAACTTATGATGCGTCTAAAAAGCTGATTACAGTAAAAATTTTTAATGAAAAAGGCCTGCATATTCCAACGACAGGCGGCAGAGGTATAGTGATGTTTACAATTGTGGGCTTAGCACTTTGTATGGCGGCAGCACTTTTGTATATAAACAAAGTCAAAGCTTTGCGGCGGACACACCATCGCCGCAGAAAATAAGAAAGGCAGGGAGACTATATGAAAAAGAAAATTCAAAAACTAGTTTCATTTTTAATGGTATGTATGCTTATGGCATCCATGATGGTTGTCAATGTAAGCGCGGCAGAAGCAAAAGCATTACCGACGGAGGGAACATTAACATTAACGGAGAGGCAGGCTGGCGCAAAGGCTGATTCTAAGTTTAGTGTTTACAAGATTATGGATGCCAAAGAAGTGGCCGGACAGGATGTGTATGAATATACGTATACTGCAAATTTTGTTAGCTTTAATAAAAAATATCCGGTGACAACGGTGGCTTCCTATGCCAGCGGAATAGAAGGAGATTATAATATTACTGGTGATATTGACAAGCTTGCATCAGAACTTGAAAATCATGTAAAAACGAAGTCTATTGCAGCAAATCAAACAATGGCAATCAATCAACATATAACACTTAACGCCGGTTATTATTTAGTGCTTGAGACAACAATTACGCAGGGGACAAAGCAGACAAAGCCGATTCTTGTAGCTGTTCCGTCGGCGGCTTCGAAAGCTGAAGGCAGCGATACAATCACGTACACGCCGGATGTGACTGTCACATTAAAAGATCAGCCGCTTTCGACAACAAAGACGATTGAGGAATCACAGCAGACACAGAAGGACTCCCTTGCACAGCAGGTTGGAAAAGAGTTTACGTTTATAATTACACAAGATGTTCCGGTTTATGATGATACATATAAAAATGTTGTATTTAAAGTGACTGATACAATGAGCAAAGGACTGACTTTGGTTGATAAGTCTGTAACTGTCACTGCAGGAGATACACCGCTGAATACAAAGGGCTATGATTTAAAAACTACTCATAAGCTGGATGGTACGACAGTGTTAGCGTTTGATTTTTCTAAAAATGAAAATGGAAGTAATTATTATAGAAGCGTCAAAGATAAGGCTACAGTAACGATTACATATAAAGCCAAGCTTAATAAAGATGCAGACTTTACGCCAGAAGGAAATGAGAATGAGGTATATGCAACATTCGGTGAAGACAAAAGTACAGAAACGATAGGAACTAAAGATTTTACACGGAATTATGCGGGCGGCTTAAAAATTACGAAGAAGGACGCAGGCGATAATAGCAAACTTCTTGCAGGTGCTGAGTTTACGGTTTATGAAGATGACGGCACAGGAAAAAATCCAAGTGATAAAAAAGCCGAGCTGGTGACATATACGGTTGACTCAGACGGCAATATGACAGAGACTAGAAATGAAAAACTTTCTGCAACAGCAACAACAGATAACAATGGTGTTGTAAGATTTGAAGGTCTTGGTGCAGGGACATACTGGATTAAAGAGACAAAGGCGCCGACAGGCTATATTGCATTAAAAGATCCGATTAAAGTTGTTGTTAATGTGACGCTGCCTGAGACAGTGACTGAGGCAGGGCCTGATGCGGTATTTACGTATACAGTTTCCGGCAATGGTACTGATGGTACATTAACATTAACAAATGGCTCTATCGCAGAATTTGACGTTCAAAACACGAAAGGCTTCACACTTCCTACAACAGGCGGTATGGGTACATATATTTTCACAATCGGCGGTGTGCTGCTGATTGGGGCTGCAGTTGTATTATTTATCCGTTCAAGAAAGAAAGCAGACTAAGTGAGGCAGAAGAAACGTGCGGTATCCGGCCGCAGAAAAAGAAAGCTTTATAATATTTTGATCGTATTGATTTTTATTGCCGGCGTTGCGGTACTCACTTATCCGGCGGCGAGTAATCTGATGAATCAATTTCAGCAGGATAAGGTTGTCAGCGGCTATAAAGAGGCCGTTGGCGGCCGGTCTTTGGAGGAGCTTGCACAAATCAGGGCGCAGGCGCAGCGTTACAATGAAGATTTGCTGAAGGATGAAATTATTGTCGATCCGTTTAATCAGGTCAAAGAGAAAAAGGCGGGCATCCGTTATTATGAGACGCTTAATCCTCAAAACAATGGTGTGATGGGAACAATCAGGATTCCGTCGATTGATGTGGCGCTGCCAATTTATCATGGAACGGATGAAGATGTGCTTCAAAAGGCAATCGGCCATCTGGAGCAGACATCCCTTCCTATTGGCGGTGCGGGAACACATGCCGTGATTTCAGGGCACAGAGGACTGCCGAGTGCGAAACTGTTTACAGATTTGAATCTTGTGGCAATCGGTGATGTATTTTATATTGATGTTCTTGATGAGACACTTGCTTATAAGGTCGATCAGATTAAAACAGTTGAGCCAAACGAGCTTGAAGATCTGGCGATTATTGCGGGGGAAGATCATGTGACGCTTGTCACGTGTACGCCATATGCCATTAATTCTCACAGACTGCTTGTCAGGGGAACAAGAATACCGTATGATGAAGTCGGGCTTTTACAGGATAATCCTCAGGCTCAGGAAGAACATTATGATTTCAGGCCATATATTGCAGCCGGCATCGTGGCAGCTGTTGTTTTAGTGATTTTAATTCTTATGATCATCCGAAGAAGAAAGACTGGGAGGCGAGAAAAAAGGTGAAAATAAAAAAGATATGTCGTCTGCTGTCGGAATATTGTTTCAGACGCAGCCGGTCAAAGCTGTACAGGCCGGGCAGCAGTCTTATGATTCAGATAAAAAAGGCAGCATACAGGTCTGTCTTGATGATATCGGTACAGACCGGTCTTTAGTGAGCCTGTACTGTTATAAGGTCGGCAGTCCGAAGCTTTATGAAAATAATCTTGAGGGATGGACTGTGCAGGAGACTTTTGAAAGTCTTAACTTAGATTTCAATCACCTCGGTGACACAGAAGTTCATCGGGAAAGCGCGAGAAAGCTTGTCGCTTTTATTGAAGAAAATGGGAAAATCCGTCCGGTGCAGACTGGTGTGACAGATAAAAACGGCGAATGTATATTTTCAGCACTTCCTCAGGGTGTGTACCTTATTGTGCAGAAGGACAGCTTTGATGACTATGGGACAACAGAACCATTTTTAATGACCGTTCCTTATATTGAGGATGATATGGTGATTTATGATGTTGTCACTCAAACAAAGGGAGAGAAACCGGTGCCTCCGACAGAAACCGAGACAGAAACGCAGACCGGAACTGAGACAGAAACCGGAACAGAGACGCCGGGAACCAATCCGGGTACGCCGGATAATAAACCGGGAAAACCGGCAAAAACCGGCGATGATAAGCCTATTGCCATTGTGGCAGCGGCGGCACTTATATCAGCCGTTGGCATCGGGCTTATTGTATGGAAGAAGTCTAAAAAAGAAAATGATGGAAAATAAAGCCGTCAGGCTGTTTTGGGCACTCCCCTATTTTTAAGAGGGAGTGCCTGTTTTAAATAAAGGTGTGCTGCAAAAATGCAAGACCAAAAAATTTCAGCTAATTTCAGCTAAGTTTTTAAAAAACAGTTGACAAATGTTGTCTGTTCGTGTAGAATAATTGAAGTCGGCATGACCTTGCGGGGTGTGGCTCAGCTTGGCTAGAGCGCCTGATTTGGGATCAGGAGGTCGCAGG
>USSL01000053.1 GCA_900557175.1 uncultured Eubacteriales bacterium | reverse complement strand
ATAAGCGCACGGCTCGAATAGGAAACGTCAGCGTGCCACAAAAAATTCGTGACAGCCTCCGCCGCATAAACACAAATACCTCGACAAACCTTTCTCTGTTACTCCACCATATATCCAATGCCTTTTTTTGTTTTTATAAAATCCTTCAATCCGATCCCTTCCAATTTATGTCTGAGCCGTGTGATGTTGACGGTCAGGGTGTTTTCATCAATGTAGCTGTCGGATTCCCAAAGTTTTTCAATAAGCGTATCGCGGCTGATGGCCTCGCCCTTGTGGGACATGAGTACCTGAAGAAGACGGTAATCATTTTTTGTCAGATCAAGGCGATGACCGTCACACGTTAAGGTGGCATCGCTTGTGTTTAAAATAGCATTGCCGCATGTAATCAAGTGTGACGGTGCCGCCAAAAGGTCGTAAGTGCGGCGCAGAAGTGCCTGAATTTTTGCGGTCAGCACTTCCATATCAAATGGTTTGGCAATAAAATCATCGCCGCCCATGTTCATTGCCATAACGATATTCATGTTGTCGGAAGCCGAGGATATGAATATGATCGGTACCGCGGACAGCTTTCGGATTTCATTGCACCAGTGATAGCCGTTGTAAAAGGGCAGCGTAATGTCCATGAGGACGAGCGCCGGGGAAAAGTCGGCAAAGTCTGTCAGGATATCGCGGAAATTTGAGGCTGTTTTCACTTCATAATCCCACATTTCAAGCCGTTTCTTTATTTGATTGGCGATGACGGCGTCATCCTCCACAATAAAAATCTTATACATAGCAAATCCTTCCATCATACAGCAACAGCCGCACACAGGGTGCGGCTGTTAAAGTTCAAAGATTAGTTAGTTTAATTCGCTGACAACTTTTTTGATTGCTTCAAGTGCATCATCAGGCAGTTTATCATAGCCGTCTTTTGCTGTACCGAAGTTTTCGATTTCGTCAACACGATCCTGCATACGTGCTTTTAACTGAGCAACGTAGGAAGCATCGTTCATATCAGGTACGAAGCCTTCCCAGTCCATGATTTCGATATCAGAGAATGGTCCCCACTGATGGAAGTCGGCTGTCTTTTCAACGATGGCTTCAAGAATGCCTAAAGTATCTTTTGGCTGTACTTTCTTGCCCATGAAGTCGCCTGTGTTGACAATATAGCAGTCAACATTCTTTTCTTCTACAAGCTTTTTGAACTTCTCGTAGTCGTTTGCAAGCGGATATGTTCTGAATGGGTTTGCGTAAGGAACAACAACTAACTTGTTCGGATCAACGCCTGGTGCAAGACGCTCTGCAGAAGAACGTTTTGTTGCAAGTGTAGCGCCCATAACAGAAGCTAAGGATGCACCTTTTAATTTAACAACCGGTGGGATTGTAGGATCTTTCATAATCCAGAAGATTGCATTGACAGGTGCCTCAATTTTGTCCACACGGTTCGGAGACCATAATTTGGACTTAATTGCACGGCCATTGCCGTTTCTGATATCTTCTGTGACAAGCTGAATCTTACCGTCCTCATCCATTGTTGCGGAGCAGTTCTGAGCTGTCAGAAGATATTTGTTGTCCGGGCAGCCTGTAGGATAGTCAGCTGTTTTATCAAAATATGTCGGCTCAATAGCGATTGAAGCACAAGTATCTGTGTTGATGATGAAAGCATCATCGTGAAGTACTTTGATTTCGTATTTGCCGCCGTGTTTTGCGTGTGTTAATGTTGATTTTCCTGAACCTGACAGACCATATACAGAAGCAACATATTTGCTGCCGTCCGGCAATAAGTATTCCTTCTGTCCGCCGTGACATGAAGCATAGCCGTTGCGGTTAGCAATCGCCCATACCATTGTCAATGTACCTTTTTTATGCTCGCCGAAGTATCTCATACCGAGGATACATGCACAGTTCTGCTCTGTATTGAAGTAGCAGAGTGTCTTTTTGGCAGGATCGCTTAAGCAGTCAAAGCTTACGCCCGGATTTTCAACAGGTGTCCACTGTGGATCTGAGAAAATATAGATATCAGGCTCTTTGCCGTCGCCGACTGGCTTTGAAGCTTTGTACATCTTTACATAGTCGTCAGACATGTACTGGAAGTTCAGCATCCAGTTGTACATAATATTTTCTTCGCCTTCAGGAATAAGAAGGTGACATTTAACCATGAACTCAGGATCAAGACCTGCGTAAACAGTTGCATGATATAATTTTTTATAACGTGCGGAGTAAATAGCGTCCATTGCAACTTTATCAAGTGCTTCGCAGTCAACGCCCGGTTCGCCGGCGATACGGCGTGCCGTCGCATAACGTCCTGTAATGGCACCGTCATTGAATAATAATACTTTGGCGTCTTTTTCAAGACCGAATTCCTCGCCTCTGTATACAGGCATGTCTGTAACGATAGTTCCCGGTGAATTTTTAGCTAATTCATAAGCTTCTTTTAAAGTGTTGACTTTAACAACATTGTTGCCATAGAAAGCAGCTTCGATGATGGAACGTGTTTTTGAAAAACCAGGTTTTCCGGCACCGATTTCATTGATTGGATAATATGCTTTGGTTGACATAATACTTCCTCCCTGTAGAATTTACTTTATGTAGGTGCGGCCTTGTTTCATTGACCGCTCTTGCTTGGAAATCCAAAAAATTTCCAATACGTTAATAGTAAAATAGATTATCTGAAATGTCAAGAAGTTGACAAAAAATTCACAGAAGATTTATAGGTTTTCCATCCATATGTCCATCTTTTCTTCAATAATGTCAAACGGGGCAGGCCCGATATCAAGAATAAACTTGTGAAATTCTTTTAAGTCAAACTTGTCATCCAGTGTGTCTTCGGCTTTGCTGCGCAGCTCGTCAAACATAATGCCGCCGACAGCGTAGGAAAGATAGTTGCCCGGCGACTGGAGAATAATATTATACAACGTATCGACAAGCTCAGGAGAATCGTTGAAACCGTTATTTTTCAGGTATGTCTGAAAATCATCCCTGCTCCAGCCTTCACCGTGGATACCGATATCGGCGCGGGCCGAAAGATAAAGTGAAAGCTGCTGGTTTGCCCGCATAAAATCAGCCATATTCTGATTTTCATATGCCCAGTCGTAGGAGAGCATTTCAACATAGGTTGCCCAGCCCTCGGTGTAGCCGTCATAATTTAATACAGTGCGTACTTTATCCGGCTTTGTATTCAGAAAATAAGTCTGCTGATACAGATGTCCCGGATAGCCTTCATGGGCTAAAGTTGTGAAAATATTATCAATATCTTTGGCATCTTCCGGCGCTGAATTAATATAAATCGTGTTATCGGTGTAGGCGTCCAGCGGCGGAATAAGATAAAATGCCGGTGAAAGATAGTCTCTGAGTGCTTCGTCCACATATTTAACTTCAAAGGAAACATCTGCAGCTTCCGGGAAATCCTCGGTGATCAGTGATGACAGCTCATCAAGAAGCGGCTTAGGCTCGTCTGTTTTTCCTTTAAGGTCATTATTTTGATATGCCTCCATGACGCGGGGATCCGCCATTGCAGAGAAGGAAAATTGTGTGATTGCCTCCTGCATTTTTTCTTCAAGCAGGGAAGCCATCGCCTCCGGCGTCATATTGGTGCCTGTTTGTGCCTTTATAAGTGCAGCGTAATATTCTTTGCCGTTTTTGTAATCGGCTAAAGCACCGCCTTTGCTGCATTTGCCGCGCAGTGCTTCAAGTCCGTCATAAAGATAGTCATAGGCAGTAATCACATATTTTTCGACGGCTGTTTTATTTTTTTGGATATAGTCATTGCGTGTCTTTTCGTCTAAATCCGGAAGCTCTGCGTCAAGCTTATCCGGGAAGGTTGTCACCATAAGGTTTTCATCAACGTTTCCTGAAAAGCTTTTACACTGGTCAAGGACGGTGTCAAGAATTTCTTCAGTCATAAATGTGCCGGCATCCGCCTTTGCTTTTTCAAAATCCAAAATACTCTCGAAAAATGGTTTTGTATCTTCAAGAAGCTTCAGGTAAGTGTCTACGTCTGCTTCGGTGTAGAATGTATATTCATTTGTGAGAATTGGAAGCATTGCCTGCTGGCCGGATAAAGGATTGACGGGCTCCTGAAGCAGCGGGTACTGATTCAGGATGACTGAATCTTCAAAGGAATCTATAAGGATTTCCTTTGTCAGCTGTTCATCCTCGGAAAGTGTACTGTCGTCAATAGCTTCAAGCGTTTTAAGGATGTCCTGCGCTTCTGTAACAGACGTCTTCATATCTTCAAGGCTGATACGGCCGAAGGTCGATTCGATATCAGTAATGCCGTAGTCCGCCGGATTTTTTAAAAGAAAATGGGCGGAGAGGGCGTCAGCGGTGACAGCGTCTTTAAAAATTTTATCGGTAACCGGTGTCAGCGGCGAAGCATTGGCTTCTGTATCTGCGGGTCTTGCACAGCCGGAAAGCATTGTGAAGACAGTCAGAAAAATACAGCCGGCAGCTGCCGCGCGTCGCCTGCGCGTATGTTTGCGCTTTGTTTTGATAGGATTCATAAGCACTTCTCCTTAAAATTTGATATCATTCTGTATTTGAACAGCGGCGCACAAAGGGTGCGCCGCATACAATGAGATTATTTATAGTTTTCCCGCACAGAAAAGATTCATGCATTAAAAACATTTGCTCCAGCCGCAGCTTTTGCAGAGATTGCAGCCGCCCTCAAAAACGAGCGGTTCGCCGCACTGCGGGCATAAAATACTCTCCTTATTAATATTTTTGACAGCCTTTGGTTTTGGCGCTTTTTTAGGCGGCGCTGCTTCCGGCGCAGGTGCTTCAGCCTTAGCGGCAATTTCGGCCTGCACTTCTTTGTACATATCAAGCAGTGCATTGCCGACAGCCATCGGACAGCAGGAGCCTTTGCTTGTATCCTGTTTTGTCGCGCGGCGTACGGTGTAGGACGGACATGAGCCGGTGGAGTTTAACTGGTCAATGATTGTATAAATATCAATACCGCCGCGGGCGCTGATGGAAATCATTCGTGAAAGTCCGATCATAAAGTTATTGCAGCCGCCGGTGGAGCCTTTGCTTAAGTAGGTTTCCAAAAGCGCGCCCGTATTCGGATCAAAGAGGGCAATGCAGTGGAGGCTGCCGCAGCCTGTAATTAGTTTGCGTTTTTTGCCGATGACATCATCAGTGACAAGGATAATTTCACCGCGGGCAAGACCATCGCCTGCCGTGACTGATTTTGTTGTATCAGATGATAAAATGCCAGTGCGCTTGCAGCCGTCACGGTAGATGGTGACGCCCTTTAAGCCGCTGTCATAGGCGTACATATAAAGGCTTTCTGTTTCTTCAACCGTGAAGGAGTTCGGCACGTTGACGGTGGAGCTGATGGAAGCATCAATATGCTCCTGCCATGCCGCCTGCATGTTGATGCGCTGACGGTAGTCCAGAGTCATTGCTGTCACAAAATAAGACGGCAGATAGGCGTCATCGCTTATGTTGAAGTCATGCATATATTGTTTGACAATCGGCGTATAGACTTTGTAATAAACGTCTGTGCCGTGAAGCGATTCTGTTTTGCGCTCGTAGAAGTTGGCGTAAATTGGCTCAATGCCGCCGGAAATGCCGAGCATTGTGGAAAGCGTTCCCGTTGGTGCGATTGTCAGAAGCTGTGAATTTCTTAAGCCGTACTTTTTCACAAGGGCGGCTGTGCCCTCGGAGGTGTTGGCTGCAAAAAACGGTGTGGACATGATTTCATCAATATTGCATTTTGGGTAAGGACCGGCTTCTTTGGCAAGCAGAGCCGATGCGGCGATGGCTGAATCTGCCATTGCAAAACCGATGCGGCCGCACAATTCAACGGCATCAGCTTCGCCGTAAGTTAAACCGAGCTTTAAGAGCATATCGGCAAGTCCCATAATACCGAGGCCGATCTGACGCCATGCGGCAACACTTTCGCGCTGTTCAGGCAGCGGATGCAGCGGAAGCCCTTCGTCAAGGACATCATTTAAGGCGCCGACACAGGTTTTGACACAGTTTTTAAATTCTGCAAAATCAAAGGACGCATTGTCTGTAAATGGATTTAATACAAATTCGGACAGGTTGATGCTGCCAAGAAGACAGCTTCCGCCGGCAGGCAGCGGTTCCTCGGCGCACGGGTTGACGCCGGCATAGGAAAATTCTTCTGTGTTTGAGAGAAGATTCCACGATTTAATACGATCCCAAAAAAGTGCCCCCGGTTCTGCAAAGTCCCAGTTTGTCTCGGCAATGCGGCGGAAAAGCTCGCGGGCATTGACAAGGCGTTTAATTTCTTCGCCGGTTTCCTTTCTCTTAAAATGCAGCAGATAATCTTTGTTTTCTTTAACCGCGGTCATAAATTCGCTGTCAATGCGGATAGAAATATTGGCTTTTGTCACTTTATTGAGGTCAGTTTTAAGCTGGATAAATTCTTCGACATCCGGGTGTGAGCAGTCAATGGAAATCATCAGGGCACCGCGGCGGCCGTTCTGTCCGATCAGCTCTGTGACAAGAGAATATAATTCCATAAAGGAAACAGAGCCGCTTGTCTGCTTTGCAGCATTGTTGATTCGGGCGCCTCTCGGACTTAATTTTGAAATATCAACGCCGCAGCCGCCGCCGTAACTGTATGTGCGTGCAAGCTTTGTGGCACATTCAAAAATACTTTCGATTTCATCCTCCGGCGGTGTAATTACATAGCAGTTTGACAGGCTGACCTTTTTGCCGTCATGCTGCAGTCCTCTGTTTGAGAGTATTCTTCCGCCGAATAAAAACTTTTTAGCTTTGACAAGCTCAATGACGTCTTTATCGCCGCCGCAGATGCGGTCAAGCCAATGCTCGAAGTTTTCATTTTTATAGCAGTATTTGTTCTGCCAGATGTCAATGCCGAGCTGATTGTCGGCGCCAAGCCAATCCTTTTGTGTTAATTCCATAGTGTGTTCTCCTTACTTTGGCCGGCAGACGGCTTTGCCGCGCCGACGCTGTTTATTTTTAATGACTATATATAGTTGCGAAAATTGCTACGCTTAGAATCATACCACAATATATAGATAATATCAATAGACACCGGCAAGAAAAAAAGAATTGTAAATCGCCATTGCCATCCGGGAAGTGATATATTATAATGAAAATAGTGCAGTCAGCGCACGGGGTAATCCGTGTCATCAAATAAACAAATAATAAATAAGAAAGAGGCATATATAATGACTAAGAAACCGTATTATATTACTACAGCGATTGCCTATACATCAGGCAAGCCGCATATTGGCAATACTTACGAGGCTGTACTTGCCGACAGTATTGCCCGTTTTAAACGCCAGCAGGGCTATGATGTCCGTTTTCAGACAGGTACAGACGAGCATGGACAGAAAATTGAGATTAAGGCAGAGGAAGCCGGTGTGACGCCGAAGGATTTTGTTGACGGTGTTGCCGGAGAAATTAAAAATATATGGGATTTGATGAACACTTCCTACGATAAGTTTATCCGTACAACGGACGAGTATCACGAGAAGCAGGTTCAGAAAATCTTTAAAAAGCTCTATGAGCAGGGCGATATTTATAAAGGTTACTATGAGGGCAAGTATTGTACACCGTGTGAATCTTTCTTTACAGAAAGCCAGCTTGTCGACGGTAAGTGTCCGGACTGCGGCCGTGAGGTTGTCAATGCAAAGGAGGAGGCTTACTTCTTTAAATTAAGCAAGTATGCCGACAGACTGATCCAGTATATTAATGAGCATCCTGAATTTATCCAGCCGGAATCAAGAAAGAATGAGATGATGAATAACTTCCTTCTTCCGGGACTTCAGGATTTATGTGTATCAAGAACAAGCTTTTCATGGGGTATTCCTGTAGATTTTGATCCGAAGCATGTTGTTTATGTGTGGATTGATGCGTTAAGCAACTACATCACAGGCCTTGGCTACGATTTAGACGGTGATAATGACGCGCTGTTTGAGAAGTACTGGCCTGCAGACTTACATTTGATTGGTAAAGACATTATCCGTTTCCATACAATTTACTGGCCGATTATGCTTATGGCGCTTGACCTTCCGCTGCCGAAGCAGGTATTCGGACATCCGTGGCTGCTTGTCGGCGAGGGCAAGATGAGTAAGTCAAAGGGCAATGTCATTTATGCGGATGATCTTGTAGATATGTTCGGCGTGGATGCAGTGCGTTATTTCGTACTTCACGAGATGCCGTTTGATAATGACGGATCGATTACATGGGAGTTAATGGTTGAGCGTATGAATTCTGACCTTGCAAATATTTTAGGAAATCTTGTCAACCGTACAATTTCCATGAATAACAAGTATTTTGGCGGTGTTGTGACAAATCCGGGCGTTTGTGAGCCGGTGGATGATGAGCTTAAGGCTGTGGCGCTTGAAACGCCGAAGCGTGCGGCTGCAAAGATGGACAAGCTGCGTGTGGCTGATGCGATTTCAGAAGTGTTTACACTGCTTCGCCGCTGCAATAAGTACATTGATGAGACAGAGCCATGGGTACTTGCAAAGGACGAGGCGAAGAAGGACAGACTTGCAACAGTGCTTTACAACCTGATGGAGGGTATCCGTATTGCGGCAATCTGCCTTGAAGCTTTTCTTCCTGAAACATCAGAAAAGATTTTAAATCAGTTAAATACAAAAGAAAGAGATTTTGAAAAATTAGATACATTCGGCCGTCTTGAAACAGGCATGAAGGTTATCGAAAAACCGGAAATTCTTTTTGCACGTCTTGATGTGAAGGAAGTGCTTGAAAAGGTTGAGGCTATGCAGGCAGCAGCAGCTCCGAAAGAGGAGGAGCCTGTCATTGACATCGAGCCGAAAGCAGAAATTACGTTTGATGATTTTGAAAAACTCCAGTTCCAGGTCGGTGAGATTATTGCCTGTGAGGCAGTGAAAAAGTCAAAGAAGCTGCTCTGCTCACAGGTGAAAATCGGTTCACAGGTAAAACAGATTGTATCCGGTATTAAAGGCCACTATACACCGGAGGAGATGGTCGGCAAAAAGGTCATGGTTGTTGTCAACTTAAAGCCTGCAAAGCTTGCCGGCGTATTGTCCGAAGGCATGCTTTTATGTGCTGAGGATGCCGACGGCAATTTATCGCTGATGGTACCTGAAAAGCAGATGCCGGCCGGCGCACAAATCTGCTAAGCTTTACTTTCGGGGGATGTGCGGCAGATGACAGCGTGGATTGAATATATTATAGAAATTATCGGAACAGTTGCCTTTGCCTCATCCGGCGCGCTCAGTGGTATTCATAAAAATATGGATATTTTCGGCGTCAATGTGCTCGGTATC
>USSL01000052.1 GCA_900557175.1 uncultured Eubacteriales bacterium | reverse complement strand
ATTCGTCCTTTTCCGATAATCATGATATTCATAAGCCAGCCTCCTTCATGGCAGCAGCAAGTGTCTGCCTGTGATGATCATCCATTGCAAAAAGTGGGGCGCGGAAACCGCCGACGTTCATGCCCATCAGATTCATCGCTTCCTTGACAGGAATCGGATTGACCTCGATAAACAGGGCGTGTACAAGATTCAGATAGCGCAGCTGTGTCTCAAGCGCTTTCTTTTGGCTTCCGTTTAAGTAATCCATGACAAGCTGGTGCACTTCCTTCGGCATAATATTCGCCCACACGGAAATAACGCCGATGGCGCCGAGGGAGAGCAAAGGAACAATCATATCGTCATTGCCGCTGTACATGACAAAGTCATCGCTTAAATAGCGGGCAATGGCGGTGGCGTAGGCGATGTTGCCGCTCGCTTCTTTGATGCCGCATATATTCGGGTGCTTTGATAAAACACGGACAGCCTCCTCGCTGATATTGCATCCGGTTCTTCCCGGAACATTGTAAATGATGACCGGTTTATCAACGGCGTCAGCCACGGCAGTAAAATGGTGAATCATGCCCTGTGTGTTTGTTTTATTGTAATATGGTGAAATGACGAGAAGGGCGTCGGCGCCCATTTTGTCGTATTTGACGCTTTTTTCAATGGCAGTTTCCGTACAGTTTGAGCCGCTGCCGACAATGACAGGTATTCTTCCGGCAATTTTTTTCAGAGTGTATTCAACAACGGTATCGTCTTCTTCGTGTGTCATCGTGCTGGATTCCCCGGTTGTGCCGAGAATGAGAATGGCATCTGTCTGATTGGCGGCATGAAATTCTAAAATTTCTCCCAGTTTTTCAAAATTCACACTGCCGTCTTCATGAAATGGTGTAATTAACGCAACAATGCTTCCTTTTACATTAAACATTTTAATAACTCCCTTCGATGTCGGGCACTAAAAATCAATCGCTCAGTATATTGTATGAAACAACAGACGTTTATTGATTCTGAGTGCATTATAATTAATATTCTCTTTATGCCAAGTCTATGTAATGGGTGCACCGTGTTTACTTTTCTTGGAGGGGCTCCGCCCCGCAGCCCTTTGTCTGCGGAACGAAACTAGTAATAGAATAAAGTGGATTGGATGATTTATAACTTCTTTAGAGGGAACTGCATCGTATATGGGTAATGATACAATAAAAAAGGTCAGTAAGATGCTACTTACTGACCTGAATATACGATACAATAAGATAGCACAACTGCAAATATATGCAGACAGTCTTATGGATATTCTCCATAAACCCACCGCGTCTTTATGCCTAAAGAAGCAGTTCGGCGGAATTGCTGCGGCTGTCTGTCAAACGTCTGCCGACTTCAAACAGCTTGGTCGTTTCCGCGCCTCTATCAGAAGTTGTTAGTATGATAACACTTTAACAGCAAAAATACAATAGTTAATTTTGCATAAAAATTTATTGAATTTACGATTTTTTGCAAAGATATTTACAAAAATAGGATGTATATGCAAAATCATTCAAAATAAGGCGGTTTAAAATTAAAGAACATAAGGAATTATATTTGATAAAAGCAAAAATGTGTGCTATGATATTTAATAAAAACTGAAATGGAGGAGAATAGTCATGAAATTGACAACTGTAAGAGAACTATATAAAAACAGCGAGCTTTATATCGACAAAGAAGTTGAAATCGGCGGCTGGATTCGTAATGTCAGAGACTCAAAAGCTTTCGGGTCTTTAGTCATCAATGACGGTACTTATTTCCAGACACTTCAGGTCGTTTATCATAATGAATTAAGTAACTTTGATGAAATCAGTAAATTGAATGTCGGCGCGGCAGTGATTGTCAGAGGAACACTTGTGGCAACACCGAATGCAAAGCAGCCGTTTGAGATTCAGGCGTCAGAGGTGACGGTTGAGGGTGCTTCAACACCGGACTATCCGCTGCAGCCCAAACGTCATACATTTGAATATTTAAGAACAATCTCCCATTTAAGACCGAGAACAAATACTTTTCAGGCAGTATTCCGTGTCCGTTCTTTAATTGCTTATGCAATTCATAAGTTTTTCCAGGAGAGAGACTTTGTTTACGTTCATACACCGCTCATTACGGGCAGTGACTGCGAGGGCGCCGGAGAGATGTTTCGGGTGACAACTCTGGATATGAACAATGTGCCTAAAAACGAGGACGGCACAGTTAACTACAAAGAAGACTTCTTCGGCAAAGAGACGAATCTTACAGTCAGCGGCCAGTTAAATGGCGAGACATATGCGATGGCATTCAGAAATATTTATACGTTCGGACCGACTTTCCGTGCTGAAAATTCCAATACAACACGTCATGCAGCAGAGTTTTGGATGATTGAGCCGGAGATTGCCTTCGCTGATTTACAGGATAACATGGATCTTGCGGAAAGCATGATGAAGTACATCATTAACTATGTGATGGAAAATGCACCGGAGGAGATGAAGTTCTTTAATCAGTTTGTGGATAAGGGGCTTATCGAGCGGCTGAAACATGTGGCAGAGTCAGATTTCGGTCATGTGACATACACAGAAGCGATTGAGATTCTTAAGAAAAACAATGATAAGTTTGATTATAAGGTTGAGTGGGGTACAGACTTACAGACAGAGCATGAGCGTTACTTAACAGAGCAGGTATTTAAAAAACCTGTATTTGTCACAGATTATCCGAAGGAAATCAAGGCTTTTTATATGAAGCTTAATGATGATAACAAGACGGTTGCGGCAATGGATTTACTTGTGCCGGGTATCGGTGAGATTATCGGCGGCAGCCAGAGAGAGGATGATTATGACAAGCTTGTGGCAAGAATGGATGAGCTTGGTCTTAAGAAAGAGGATTATGATTTCTATCTTGACCTCAGAAAATACGGTTCAACACGCCATGCGGGCTACGGACTTGGTTTTGAGCGCTGCGTGATGTACCTCACAGGTATGTCAAACATCCGCGATGTCATTCCATTCCCAAGAACTGTCAACAACTGTGAATTATAATTTTTAAAATAGTGGATAAAGTGCCGGCCGGGTTATTCAAATGTGGATAATTTGGCCGGTTTTATTTTGAATTGCAATATCAGTTTTGAGTGCGATGAAGTCGACCAAAATAAAAAAAGACAGAACGTTTGTTCTTGAAATTGTGTGATGAATCATGTATAATGGCAATATATGGAGCAGACAGACGCAATACGGAAATGAGTACAGTAAATACTAAGCACAAAGGTATGTACAGATAAGTGATACAGGATAGGAGGCGGCGGTGTGCGATTTATTCATATAGCGGATGTTCATCTTGGAGCGAGGCCGGATAAGGGCCTTTTCTGGGAGGATGAGCGGGCACAGGAAATATGGGACAGCTTTGACAGGGTGCTTGAGACAGCCGCTCAGAGACAGGCAGATTTTCTTTTTATTGCAGGCGATTTATTTCACAGACAGCCGTTAAAGCGTGAACTTAAGGAAGTAAACTACAGGTTTGAGAAGCTTTATCCGACGAGAGTTGTGATGATTGCAGGAAATCATGATTATATCGGGGCAAATTCATACTACAGAGATTTTAAGTGGGCGGATAATGTTTATCTTTTTAAGAATCAGAAGCTGTCATGTCTTTATTTTGAGGACAAGCAGACGTATATTTACGGACTCAGTTATGAGCATTATGAGATTACAGAGCCGCTTTATGATAAGGCGCGTCCGGCAAATAAGCCGGGATGTCATATACTTCTTGCTCATGGCGGCGATGATAAGCATATCCCGGTTGGCCGTGGACTTTTTGATGCCGGCTTTGATTATGTTGCCTTTGGACATATTCACAAGCCTGAGATTTTGAAGGCCGATGCGGCGGCTTATTCAGGGGCGCTTGAGCCGATTGACAGGAATGATACAGGAAGCCACGGCTATGTGGAAGGTGTTTTTGAGGACGGGGCGATGCACATTCAGTTTATACCGTCTGCAAAGCGTGAGTACATCCATCTTCCGGTGCGTATGGACAGTAAGATGCCATGGGCAATGGCGGCAGATATTGTCAGGGATGAGATAGAGCGCCGCGGCAGGGACAACATCTATAAGCTTATTTTAGGCGGTTTTCTTGCGCCGGAGGTTGAGCCTGATTACAGGCTTTTAGAGCGGCTTGGCCGGATTGTGGAGATTGAGGACAACACAGTGCCGGATTATGATTTTGATCTTTTATATGCTCAGAATAAGGATAACATTATCGGAAAATATATTGAGCATGTAAGAAGTCTTGAAGCACATGAGGATGTCAGAGAAAAAGCGCTGTATTATGGCATACAGGCTTTGCTTAAATTAAAGTGACGGAGAGAATAGAAGATGATTATAAAATCACTGGATTTGATAGGCTTTGGAAAATTTCATCACAGACAGACTGAGCTTGGCCCGCGGGTGAATGTTATCTATGGCGGCAATGAAGCCGGAAAATCAACGATGCACCGGTTTATCCACGGGATGTTTTTTGGACTTAAACGGGGCAGGGGCAAAGGCGCCGCAAAGGATGATTATACGAGGTATAAGCCGTGGGAAAATGGTCAGTGCTATGAAGGGCTGATGGTCATTGAGCATAAAGGACATACTTACCGCCTCTACCGGAATTTTTATAAGGAAGATGAGGTTTTCCGTATCTTTGATGAGACGTCGGGAAAGCAGCTTTTTCTTGAAAATGAGCAGATAGACAGTCTGGTTGCCGGTCTTAATGAGGCGAATTTTAAGAATACAGTCAGTGTACGGCAGCAGGAGAGCCGTATTGAGGACGGCTTTTCCTCGGTGCTTCAGACATATATTGCCAACATGTCTATGGGAAAGAATGAGTCGGTCGATATTGGTGCGGCGCTTTTGCAGCTTTCCGGACGTGAGCGTCAGATTAAACGTCAGATTAACGGCAATAGAGCGATTGACATCAGGGAACAGATTGAAAAGACCGAACAGGCACTTTCTGAGAAGGGGGCAATTGATGAACATATTGCAGCACTTGAGCGTGATGAACGCTTACTTGAGGCGAAGCTTTTGGAATGCCGGGAGGATATGAAACATTTTCAGAGTTGTGAGCGCAAAGAGCGGATGGAGGGGCGTGGTCTTTTGGAACAGTACCAGATGACTTCGCGTATGCTTCATGAGGAAAAGCAGAAAAATCAGACAGAAAGAAACAGGACAGAGCATTATTTTGCACATCAGCTTTGGTTTCGCGCATTTTTGGGGCTGACTGCGGCGGCGGTGCTTTTGATGGCATTGCAGCTTGGATTTCGGCTGGATGTTCTTTTTTTGAAAGTTTTGACAGGGCTTTTACTGATTGGTGCTTTTTTTAGTCTTGCAAAAACTTCTTTTAAAAAGCCTGAATATCATCCGGGAATGGATGAGGCTGATTTGAGCGGACAGCTTAAGGCGATTTCAAGCCGTCTCGCACCGTATATTAAAAAGTATGGCAAAGATATGATGGGTGCCGGACAATATGAGCGTGCCGTCAGCATTTTTAACGGGCTTGTTTCGGAAAAAGAGAAGCTTATTCGCAAAAAAGAGAAGCTTTTGTATGAGCAGGAGAGCCGCGACGAGCTTGCAGCAAAGCTTGAGGCACTGAAGGAAGCTTCGGCGGAGATTAAAGAACGTGCCGGGAAATATGAAAGTGAGCTTCGCGCACTGTCGCTTGCAAAGCAAGTGATCGAGGAAGTATCCGGTGAGATTCATGAAACCTTCGGAAGCCGAATGAATGATGAGGCAGAAGATATATTCCGGCATATTTTGGGCAGTGACAGCGGACGTGCTTTTCATATTGATGAAAAACTTAACATTCGCATGGACAATCTGAAAGAGCAGCTTCCAATGGAGCGTCTGAGCGCCGGGACGATAGACCAGCTTTATTTTGCACTGCGCCTTTGTGCGGCAAAGATAATGTTCGGCGAGGAAAGTATGCCGCTGATTTTAGATGATGCTTTTGCCTTCTATGATGATGAGCGCCTTAGGAATCTTATAGACTGGCTTGTGAAAAATTATAAAGGACAGATTATTTTCTTCACATGCCATCGGCGGGAAGCCGATCTGCTGGAGGAACTGGGGTACGATTATAATTATATAGAATTGTAGGCGGGGATCTGCGGTGACAGGTATGGAGTTTATGAAAAATAATGATGTGATGATAATGCGAGCATATTCAGATGTTTATTTAGACGATGTTGTGGAAAATCAGGGAAAGCTTTTTGATTTTGTAGCGCAGACATTTCCTGATAAAGATACAAAAGATTTTATAAATACTTATATGGCAAGTAAAACAAGAAAAAGTATTGATGAAGCAAAGGCATATGTAAATACTATGGACGCAAAAGAATTGTGGAGATATTTTTCGGAGAATGAAAAATATGTATTGAAATCAGGAAAGGCGCTCGATGGTTTTATGCCGGATTGGATTGGTGAATTTTATGCATATTATCAATGGTATTATAATATTTCGAGTAAAGAAGTTGTGAATAGGATTCCATTAGATTTTTTAATGAAAGCATATTATGGGCTTCATGATTTGGAATTAGATCTTGCAGTAAAAAAAGTTGGTGAAATGTGATGGGGATTATATGTTTTCATAATCCTGATGAAGAAAATGGGTATCTGAGTAACTGGTATCCATCTTGTTTTAGGGTAGATAATATAAATTATTCTTCAATGGAACAGTTTATGATGTACCAAAAGGCAATTTGTTTTAAGGACAGCGATATGGCAGCACAAATATTGGCAGAAGATGATGTTTCTCATATCAAGCAGCTTGGACGTCTTGTAGAGAGATATAATGACCATCATTGGAATGGTGTCCGACAAATTATTGTATATAATGGATTGTTAGCGAAGTTTATGCAGAATGATAATTTAAGAGCAATGCTTTTAAATACTCAAAATGCCGTTTTAGCGGAATGTGCAGTTAAAGACCGGATCTGGGGTATCGGACTATCTATGAAAGATGCGGACAGATTTGACAGGTCAAAGTGGAAAGGTCAGAATTTACTTGGATATGCGCTGATGATGGTGAGAGAAAAAATAAATAGTTAAAAATATGGTTATAACAGATAAAAGGTTTTGCTGAATAAGTGAGGCCTTTTTCTTTTTGCAGACAGATTTTTGATTCGCGAAATTTATATGGTCTTTTATGGAAATAGAAAAGAATACATTCATCGAATGTGTGAAAAAATTTTTGAAAGGATTGTAAAAATATGCAGTCGAAGAAAAATATAACAGAATTAAAGAAAATTAAGCTGTTTCGATATCAGCTGGATGAAGCTTATCAGGAGATGCAGAAAGGAAAGTTTCAAGCGGCTTTGCAGAAAGCAGACAAGGTTATGAATGAGATTGTAAAAATGATAATTCAGCATGAGTATGGCATTGGATATACTTTGGACAACATATCAGTAAACATAAAAATATGTGAAAGGGAACAGTTGCTTGGGAAAAATAAGCTGTTTGTAAAAAGACTATATAAAGTTTATCTCATATGTGGGAGATATAAGGTAAATGGGGCAGAAATGATAACTCGCAGAAAAGTATATTTTGTCATTATGCAAATAAAAGATTTAATAAATTTAGCGGAAAGCTTGATAGTTTACAGATAAATTTAAGCGATAGAAAATAGCTAAGCCAAAATCGTTTAGGCGTGCGCTTAGCTATTTTTTTTATTGTCTAAATATATTATGGAATATGATATTTGAAATCATACGTCATTTTTTTAATGGGATTAATTGGTTGTTTTATATCAGATAAACCGAGAATATAGTCAGCACTGACATGATAATACTTGCACAATGCGATAATATGACGGACAGGTATCTCATTGGCACCTCGCTCATAACGGGCATACATCGTCTGTGATGTACCTAAATAATCAGCAATTTCCTGTTGTGATTTATCATGATCTTCTCTTAAATTTCTTATTCGTGATATATAAGTATGGGTTAAAATTTTTTCTTTCATTTGCTAAGCATATCATAGTAAAGAAGTTTACTATTGGATTTAGTAAATATTTTTACTATGATATTGTTGTGCGTTATTGACTTTAGTAAATATATTTACTAATATATTATTATAAAATAGTATCTTATTATGAATGCAGAAAAATAAAAGATGGAGGAAAAAAGAAATGAAGAAAAGAATCGGTTTGGCAGGGTTAGTATTATTGATGGCAATTTCAAGTGCGTGTGGAAAGAATAATACAGATAACCAACTGGAACAAAAGGTGGAAAAACAAAAAGAAACCGAGGAAACAGAAGAAACAGAGCAAACTGAGGAAATAGAGGGAAAGGAAGATGACGTCGTTCACTTTACAACGGACTATATTCCTGAAGATTATCGGGACGGTTATTTAATTGTACGCAAGTCTGAAGAAACGGCTCTATATGGTTTGGTAGACAGCAGTGGTGAGGTAGTTATAGAACCGATTTATGATTATTTATATTTTACAACGATGAACAAAAAGTTGTATCTTAGAGCAGACTTCGAAGGCAAAATGGGAATATTGGAACTGAACGGAGAAAAGTGGATAGAATGTCAATATGCCGATATTGTATCCGCAGGAAATATAGGCTGGCTGGCAGAAAAAGAAGACGGAAAACAGATTCTTCTCGACGAAAAAGGAAATGTGACAAAGGAGTTACAAGGAAAATATACGGGGGTTTTAGGTGATAAATATTTATATGAAAACAGAGACGAACTTTTTGAAGGCGAGGCATACGGAAGTTTAGTAGCAATCTCTACCGATTACTATGATCTAAACGAAAATTTACTTTTTGAATATAATGATGGTGAGTCACCGCTTGTTTGTTATTATACAGGGGTGGAAAATCTGTTCTTTAGATATTATTTCCAAGAAGACGAAAGATTTACTTATTTGCAATTATTTGAAATGAGTGGCGAAAACGTAGTAAATGTTGCTACAGGAAATGATACAATAGAGGGCATGATAAATGGCGAAGGTTTAGCAATTATCGGTGTGTCTTCATATGATGTGAAAGGGAAAAAAGATTATCTGACTAAAGAGTTAGAGAAGGACAAAAACTATTATTTAGATTTAAACACGCTAAAAATTGTAGATTATAAGTCAGATGAAGTTGTTTTTGAGGAAGTGGGAAATTTCAAAAAGGTAACAAATGAAAAAGGAGAGGAACTTGTAAAGTAAGCGCAAAATAATTCGACGGATTGTGTTGCCCTAAAAATGAATCCATAATAATCATTAGAAAATGCAAGCATTTCACTTCATCTTCTCTTGCTAGAA